>NZ_JMKW01000003.1 GCF_000686565.1 Helicobacter bilis ATCC 51630 | reverse complement strand
ATCTTTACTTAAGACAAAACAAGAAAGGCATATCTAAGGCTTTTATATTCAAATATAAATCTAGCGACAGAATATATAAGCTTACATTAGGACAATATCCACATATAAGCCTTGATAAAGCAAGGGATATAACAACAGAATATAACTCTATATTGCAAAGCTTAGAATTTAAAGAAAAAGGATTAAGCCTTAAAGACTACTTGCAATACATGCAAGATAAGTATAAAAATGCAAAGATTACTTTTAAGTATGTATTTACTGAATGGATAGAAAAACAAAGCATAAGAGAAACTACAAAAAAGCAATACATGGCTTTTTAATCAACACCGAAACACAAAAAATCTAAAACCCAAGCCTCAAACATAGAAGCTATAAATCCCCTAAAACTTATACTGCAATCTCACATCGCCTTTAACACCAAAGTTACCTTGTATATCAAATAGGCTAGAGATTCCATACTGCAGGGATAAATCATAGTCAAACTTATTATACCCAGTGAAATTCAGCTGAAAGCCAAGCGTATTATTACGCAAATCATAGCCCATAAAGTTTTGTGCGTTGCTAAGGCTTACAAAGATTTGATCACCAGAGCTATACACCCCTTGCTTTGCGATGACTTGTGCGCTATATATCGCATTCTCTTTTACAATGCTATATTCCACACCAGCCCCAAGTGCGAAGTTAAAATCATTATATGCCTTTTGCTTATAAGTCGTGCCACTAAACGCACCGATACCATTAAAGCCGATATTAATAAGCCCCACAGGCTTTAACACCTGCTTAAACTCCCCAAGATTCCCAAAGTCAAACTTATACTTATAATACGAGCTCCACAACCAGCCAAATGTCCCAGCTCTCATGCTATCGCTTGGCATATTATTTTGAGATTCTATAGTTTTATTGCTATCCATATAGCTAAAGTTCATATTGCTTTGGACTTCATGCACTTCTTGTATATCAGTATTGACATAGAATCCGACATTATAAAACAACGAAGTATCTTTAATACCACTAAGGCTATAGTTTGACCCACCGATACCAGCCATAGCACCGATTAAGTAGTCATTACTCCCAAAGCTAAAGAGTCTATCATAGCCTAAGTTTGTGCCATAAAACACGAGATTCCCACCACTTTGTCCAAAGTAGCCGCCACCGACATTTACCCGCGCATTATTCTTTTTTTCTCTGTTCTTCAATAGATTCTATAATCATGCGTATTTCATCAAAGGCACTCATCTCTGTATCACTTGCTACTTCTGCGTTTGCCTGTGTGTTTTGTGCGGTATTCATCACTAGCTTATATTTTGAAAAGGTAGGCTGCATGACTTTTACCTGCATAACCCTTGTATTTATCGCTTCATTATTTGCGTATAAGACTTTATTGCTCATCGCAGAGCCATTGTTTGTAGCCATATTATTCATATTTTGATTCACACCTGCAAGATAGCTATTTAACTCTTGGTGCTGATTTGCCATACCTGCCATTTGCACGAAATCGTTTTTGGGATTATGCTGTATGACAATCTCTAGCAATTTATCATCATTGATATAGTTTTTTAACTCATTGTAGCTACTAGGATCTTCTTTGGTAAATTTCACTTTGACTTGTCCATCTTCTACGATAGTAACCCAATATAACGGCGTGTTATTTCCATCAAAAGTAAAGTAGATTCTCTTATCTGTGCGATTATCAGTAATGCTTCCAGCAGAAATAAGCGTGTAGTATTTATTGAGCTGAAAATCTCGGGTTTGCCACCGCCATTGCTAGATTCTGCTTTTATACTGCTATCAAGCTTTACTCCAATGCGTGTGCCATCACCCAAAGTAAGGTTTTTCCCTGTGTTTTGCACCTCTCCATTTGAACCCATAGTGTTGCCCTCTAGTTTCAAAGCGTGGAATCTATCATCATTTGTCCCTGCTTGTGCTTGGAGTTTTAGTGAATCAGATTGCGAGTGCGTTTGATTTGTAGGCGTTGTGGCAATCTCACTTGTAATCATCTTTGAAGCCGCTCCCGGATTCACACCATTTTGAGCGACTTTATTTCCGCTACTTGCCATTGCCTTACCCACATTCTCTAAAGTCAAGCTTTGCGAGATAGAGAGATTTGCCTTGATGGGTGAAGTTATATGATTTGTCTTTGCCATATCGTGCTTTAAGATTCCAAAGTGGATTCTAGAATCTGTGTCAGTTTTTAAGCTTGTATTGCCACCATCAAAGCCCGTGCGGTTCATATCCCAAACATTCACATACACATTGCTTCCAGCCTTTGCGTCAATGTTGAAATTCTTTTGTTGACTGACAGGCTTTTTATCGACAGAATCTGCCTTTTCCACTTCCACCTTATCCAAATCTAGGCTTACATACACCTTGCTACCCTTTTGTGCTAAAAGCTTGTTAATCTCTAGCTTTGAGCCTATCTCGGTTTGGATTATGGTTTCTCCGCTCTCATTCACGCTTAAAGTCCCATTGCCACTACCGACTTTAAAAGTAGATTCTCCACCGATTGAGAGCTTTTTGCCACCGCCTAGCAGAACATCATTTGGGTTTGTGCTAAAGCTAGATTTCCCATCAATGTAGAGATTATGTGCGATTGTGCCACCGCCACTTAGCGTTACACTTGCTCCCTCTTGTAGCCATACATTTTGCCCATAGAATTTTTGAGCTTCCACACTCCCACTTTTAAACACAAAGTTTGTAACATTAAACTTTGCATTGTCAGTTACATTAAGCGTGAGATTCTGTAACTTTTCCGCTACAATCGTGCCGACATTTAACGCCGTATTAGCCCCACTCAAATTTATGCTATTCAAACTATCCTTAAGCGTTAGGATTCCACCATTTGCGACATTGAGTTTAGCTCCACCTTTCAAATCCACACTTGCGGTAATATTGCTAAGATTTGAATCTATTTTAGAGCCATTATCCGCTGTGATTTTGCCTTTATACTGCGAAGATTCTAGTGCCTTTTCAAACGCCGCAGTATCTTTGGCTAGAGCTTCTTTAGCATGGGCGGTGAGCGTGATATGGCTTTTTTGCTTTGCAGTAATGTTAAACTCCTGCTCTTTCTCCCCGCCTAGCTCAAAGTTTAATGCCACGCTTGAAGCATTAGATTCTAAAGTTTTGCCACTCCCCAAAAAGCTAGAATCTTTATCTACATTGACATTGAGTTGTAAATTTGTCGCTTTTAGGTTAGATTCTATCTTGCCCCCAGTTGTTAGCACGATATTGCTAATTTTGCCTTGCATAGAATCTTCAGCAAAGCAATCTACACCGCTTTTATCGCCACTGCAAGTTTGGTTTAGTCCGCGTTGCGTTGTGCCTTCTAGCTCAATGCCACCTGTTGTGCTAAGAGTTGCTGAATGCACGACTTCCTGCCTTTGCCCCTGCACCACGTCGCGTGTCCCAGCCCCTGTTGTTTCTTTGAATCCATTGACAATGATTAGCGTATTATCTTGGCTTTGTGAAGTGATTTTTTCATTTACTTCAAGCTTTGAGTTTTTACCCTCTACTAAGATAGAGTTTTTAAGGCTAGATTCTTGTATATCCTTTGTTGTAGTCGTGCCATTTTTCGTATCTTTTAGCGTGATAGATTTTAGGGTTAGGGTAGATTCATTCATCACGCCGACATTGCCGGTAATATCTGTGTTTGTGCCGGTAATATTTGATTTATCTTTTACGAAAAGATCGTAATTTGTGGGCTTTGTGAAGTTGCTTCCACCCATAGAGTTGAGATTGCTTAAATCAAAAGTAGAGCTTTCAAAGCCTAGAGATTCTGTAACATTGAGTTTTGAAGTGTCCGCAATATTAACAATACCGCTTCCATTGCCACTAAGCCCTTTAAAGATAAGATTCTTAACTTCAGCAGTGCTACCGCTTAGTTTTAGAATCTCACCGGTTTTGTGCGTTTCTCTATCAAGCGTTAAAAAGTCTGCTTTTAAACTCGCATTATTTTTCAAATCAAGCTTGGCGTTAAAGTCATAAATGCTTGAGTTGATTTTTGTGCCGTCCGCTTCAATCTCGCCTTTAAAGTGGATTGTTTGATTTGCGATTTTCTGCGTTTCTGCTTTTAGTTTATTTTTTTTGCTTCTTGCTGATACTCAAAGCCATTGCCGGTGGTGTTTTCGCCGTCTTTTTTATCAATATAGTGTTTTATATCTCCACCAAAGTTTATAGCCGAGCTAGAATCTGCCTTGATTTTACCCTCCAAAGTCGCCTCACGCCCCACATCAAGCCGAGATTCTTTTAAATCAATCGTGCCGATTTTAAATGTCCTGTGATCCCAGTCGGGCTGCTCTAAATGACTAGGGCGACTTAGATCCATCCAGCTAGGCAACAGACTGCCTTCTGCGTTTTTCACAAGATCTAGAAGTTTATGTTTTACGCTTGAGCTGCCGAGACTCACCATTATATCTTCTCTAATATACGCGTGAGTTGTAGGGTGTCCTTGCAAAACGACTTTGCCATCTGTTACTTCTAAACCTTTAACATTGACATTACCATCAAAGACTAATGCGGCTTTGTTCTCATCTGTTTGTTTATCATCGCCTTTATAGATAAGGTTTATATTATTGTTTTTATCGGCGTTATTTCCTTTAGAATCTGTGCTTTGTCCAAAACTTGCATGGATAATAGTATCAGCTTTTTTATCTGTCTTTTTCTTATCTTCATAGCCAAAGCCATCTATGATTATATTGCTAGGCTTATTTGTATTTGTGTCGGTATTAATGATATTTGCAAAAGCGTCATTACTAGAGATAGTATTTAGTGTTAGTGTATTGCCTTTTAAGTCTAAGTTCCCACCGCCATTGCCAAAGTAGATTCCCAGCTCATCGGCCTTGTTTTGCTCTAATTGAAAGTGGTTTTTAAAATCCGTATCTAGTTTTGGTGCTATATACTTCGCTCCAAAGGCTTGTGCTTTGCCCTTTACTAGCTCTAAAGTCGCCCGCCCACTTGTGAGATACACGCCTTTAAACACTTGATGTTCTGTATTGAAAATCACCTTGCCATCGCCCACGCGGAGATAGCCCTACTCGGCATTCGCTCCTGTCTTAATCTCTAGTGTGCCTTTGCCAACTTTATGCAGAGCGTCATTTACGGTGGCTTTGCCACTGATAAAGCCTAGTCCCCATTCTACCTTTACATTCTCTTCTATATCAAGTCCAGCACCATCAAAGTCAAATATACCGCCATTGGCTTGACTATTGCCGTTAGCACTGCCGCTTGTAACTTTATATATGGTTTCGCTTTGCCCCTCTTTTGCTTTAAATACAAAGCCGCCGATATTTCCGCTATCTGCCAGTCGTATATTTTCCTTTGCTGTAAGATTCCCACCACCACTAAAGACTATGTCTTTATCGTTTTGTTTGCCCGTCCATCGTCCATTTTGAAAGCCATTGCTTTCATAAGTCCATGAATTCCCCCCCCTAAATCCAAAGCCTGTTCATGTTCCTTTTTAAACTTCTCAGAATCTGCTTTAGTCGCTATCGCCACACCAGCATATCCAGCCCCCAGCAAATCCGCTGATGAAGTAACGCCAAAAACTTGCCATTTTTTCTCTTTTTGATTGTAGATATAAAATGCTGAGCCACTATCACCGGGCGTTATGCCATTATACCATGTTAAATCCGTGCGTTGAGCCGCTTTAAGTCCCCAAGCACCCGTTACCTTTGATTGTGCGTAAATAATCTCATCAAATTTTATCGCTCCAAAGCTCCCCCCCCCCCACGAAGCCCTGTGTTACCAAAAATACCAGCTTTATCAAAGCCTTCTCCATCTTGATGGGCACCATCTCTAAGGCTTAAACGCCCTTGTCCTGCTTGAAAAATATAATATGTGCCATCGCTATTTTGATAATCTTCTAATGCTTTTTTTAAGGCTTCTAAATTCTTTTTTTCTTCTTCAGGTGATAGCTTATTGCCTCCATTTGTTTCTGGCAGTTTAGCATCAAACAACTCTGTTTCACCCTCTACAATATATTTATTAAAACGCAAGAATTTTACATCAAGTCCATTATTGCTATATTCCTTAGGTCTACCATAGTAGCTATTTCCCCATTTGAGTTGTCCCTCTCCATTTGATGTGTTTGAATCAGTTATTTGTTTCACATGTGTAGCAGTGATGGCGAAGTTCCGCCCTAGTGCAGTAGAGTTTCCGTTGTTACTGTGTGCGGATTGATCAATTATGGGTGATTGGAAATCAACGGACACACCCGGTGTTTTACTTGAGTGTAGGATCACATTTTGTGCCCCTGCACTGAATACGCCCTTATTTTGCCCTAAATCCAAAAAATCACGATAGAAAAAATGCTCGTTACGAATATCTTGTGCTTTTAGACTAGTCATCACGCCTAAATAACCAGCAAGGGCTACTGCGATCCACTTTTTCTTCTGCAACATATATGTCCTTTTGGTATAGTTTTGGTTAAATAAATATGAAAATTATGCGATGATAGCATGTTTTGTGCCATGTTTGTTTAACAAAAAAAAAAAAACGATTTTCTACAGAATCTTGCCCTATTTTGCGATGAAACTTTGTGTTAATGGTTGTTATTTTATTTTGAGATTTTAGGACGAAAAGTTTTGAAATTTAGTTAAGCAAAAATTTTTCGCCATGCTTAAAATGATTATATGTTATGTAGAGTATCATGCTGTTTAGGAAAACAACTTGCGATTAACTTTATTTAGATACAATAAAAAAATATGACTAAATTTTCAAGGGCAGATTGTGATAGAGAATAGTTTTGCAATTGTTTATACACCGCTGTGTAGGGATACCAAGAATAGCTTTGATATAAATGAATTCGATTCTCAAATTGATTTTTTTAAATCAAATTACGGTGTTATTGCAATGGAGCGGGTAGTATCTACTATCACCCCCCCCCCCCCTTTGGTTTTCAATGTGATTCTTTAGAGTCTCGTCAATCTACATATTCCGCATATAAACAACATTTCAACAGATTAAAAAAAGATGAAAAATGTATAGAGTATTCTTCTACTCTTGATTCACATCAATTTCCCGCAAATTCATTTCTTTTGGACTTTAATAATGTTCGTATAGTTTATTATGTCTTAGCTATGCTATTTTGCCTACACAGCTTGACTACAACGAGTGTTTATCTCATATTGCAAAATACAATAGCACTGAAAGGGATCTTATGAACTTTAAACGAGCAAATACAAAGTTTGATGAGCTATACGAGATACGATTAGCTACGCCTAATGATATAGATAATATTATGGCATTTCTTAAAGAATATTGGGATAAGAATCACATTTTAGCAGTAAATAGAGATTTTTTTGAATATGAATTTAGAGTGGGAGATAGAGTTAATTACATTTTAGCGGTGAATAGGCAGACAGGCAAAATAGATGCGTGTGAGGGCATTTATATCTACTCAAAGGGCGATGATGACACAGAGCCTTTTGATATGTCTGGCGGTATGTTTCGCACAAGTCCAAATGCACTTTTGCCATTTTTGGGACTAGAGATTTTATATCGCAAACGCTTTATGATGAGTGTAAAAATGCGTTCCTACATTGGCATTGGTGCAAAGAAAGAGACGACCTATATTCTCACAAAAAAATATTTCAAAGATGATATGGTGGGGCGATTAGATCATTTTTATAGACTAAATGATAAAAAAGAGTATAAAATCGCTCGCATTACGCATAAGACAATACTTGATATAGAATCTAAGGATCAAGCGGAATTAGTGCTGTTTAGAGATTTTAAGCAAATGTATGAAGTATTTGATAATGAATCTTTTAAAAAGCATAACCCCTATAAATCGCCGTGGTATATCAACAAGCGATATTTTAATAATCCTGTATTTACATATAAGCTTTATGGCTTAGAATCTAGCCTTGTGCTTGTATGCAGGGAAGTGGCGTATAATGGAGCTAGGGTTCTAAGAATAGTAGATATTTTGGGTGATAGGGAGCAGTTTCATAGGGCAGGGCAGGCACTTGATATGCTTATGAAACAAAACGACTATGAATATATAGATTTATATCAAAAAAATATGGATAGAGAAGGGCTTAAAAGGGCTGGATTTGTAGAGAGATTAGAAGATGATATAAATATAATCCCAAGCTGGTTTTCACCTTATGCGGCAAAAAATATAGAGATTTATTATCATGCTTATGGGGAAAATCTCTATATGTTTAAAGCTGATGGGGATATGGATAGACCTTGTAGTGTAGATGTAGAGAATCTAGGCTATCGTTGTGTAAAACAATTAGAATCTAATAAAGATATTTCGCCTTTTTCAAAAGCTCAATATGACAAGGATATAGAATCTAGTAATTGTCATACTGAGCCTTTAGGCGAAGTATCTAATGTAGAATCTCAACAAGATTTTTCGTCTATGGCTCACGCGAAACAAGCTCTTGCCCACACTTACAAAAATGACAAGAATCTAGATTCTATAAGAATGCACCCTAAACCCTGCACCCACCCAGATTTAGCGCAAAATCTAGATTCTAAAAATCACACAGCCCACACAAGCACAACACAAAACCAAAAATCCAAAAAAGAAAGCTAATCCACAATGACACCGCTATTACAACAACTAACAATAAATCACATTCAAGCTTTAACCGCAGACGCTTACCCATACTTGTATGTGGATAGAATCACCGAGCTAAAGCCCGGAGAATATATCAAGGGCTATAAAAATGTAACCTTTAATGAGTGGTTTTTCCCCACACATTTTAAAGATGATCCAATAATGCCCGGTATGCTTCAAATAGAGGCTTTGACACAGCTTTTCACTTATGTGTTTTTAACGCTCCCGGGTAATGAGAAAAAGCCTATAAATATATTAGAAGTAGATGGTGTGAAACTTCGTCAAAGAGTAGTCCCCGGGCAAAAGCTAGAAATGGAAGTAGAGACATTAAGCTGGAAAAGAGGGATAGGTATAGGCAAGGGCAAAGGTATGGTAGAAAATAAAGTCGTGTGTGAAGGGCAGATAAAAATCTGTATGCCTGATATGTTAAAAAATATAGTCCCAAAGGAGCTAAAATGACTATGGATATACTTGAAATTCAAGAATATTTAGAAAATCGCTATCCGTTTTTGATGATAGATTCTATATTAGAGGGTGAGGCGGGAAAATATATGGTCGCTAGGAAGAATCTTAGCATTAATGAATGGTATTTTGTGGGGCATTTTCCGGATAATCCGCTTATGCCCGGAGCATTGCAGCTAGAGGCTATGTTTAATACCGCAGCATTATGCGTGATGACAATGCCAAATATGAAAGGCAAGAAGTCGGTTATCTCTAGGATTTCTAATGCGGTGTTTCACACAAGTGCCTTGCCCGGCGATGTGCTTTCTGTCCGTGCGGATTTGCTCTCTTACAAAAGAGGCGTGGGAGAGTGCAAGGCAAGTATTAGCTGTGAATCTAAGTGTATTTCTCAAGTGGATTTAACACTAGCTGTCCCGCAGGATTTAATCACATTAAAATAGGAGCAAACAAATGTCAATGTTAAAAAAACCCATAGTCGTATCAAAGGTGCATAAATATATAAAAGCATTAAAAAATAATGGTGGCAAGGTGGGCAAGACCCCTCGCTCAATCACGCTTAACTATCATAATGCTTGTAATTTTAAATGCACTTTTTGCTACTCAGAGGTAGAAAATAAATATAACAAAGAGCGTTTGGAGCTAAGTGAAATAGAGCGAATTGCAGATGAGGCACACGAGCTAGGCATTTGGGAGATTGTGCTTTTAGGTGGGGAGCTAACAATCAATAAGGAAAGTCTGCTAAAACTCATTCAGGCTTTCAAGCCAGAGAGATTCCAAATGATACTTATCACAAATGGATATTTAATTACACCGCAATATGCTAAGGATTTAGCAGAAGCTGGATTAGACGCTATGGCAGTATCAGTAAGCGGTATGAACGCAGAGGAATTTAACAGAATACGGGGGGGGGGGGGGGCGAAGTATCAAAGACGCTCACCAAAGGGCTTTAAATGCGCTTGATTATGCAAGTGAAGCTGGTATGGCGGCTTTCCCTAATGTTATTTTTGGGCATTACAACGCAAAGGATCCGGATTTATTTGCCCTGCTTGATTATGCAAAGGCTAAGGGTTATACCTCTTATCTCATTATGGCTATGCCTTTTGGCTCTTTAAAGGAGGATAGAATGACCGCAGAAGATTTTAAAATACTTGATGGGATACGCAAGAATTATGATGTGGTGTTTAATACTTGGGATATGTATGATAAGACAAAAACTAAAATTAGTGGTTGCTGGACTGTGAATAGGACATATATCACACCTCTTGGCGAAGTGCTTGTATGTCCGTATATCAATATATCTATTGGCAATATAAAAGAGCAGAGTTTAAAGGAGATTCTAGATTATGGATTTTCTATTAAATATTTTGGTGAGTTTAGCCCTATTTGCATAAGTGCGCATAATTTTAAATTTAGAGAGAAGTTTTTGCCTGAAGATAGGACTATATTCACGCCATATAAGGCAAAAGAGATTTTTAGTAAAGAGGATTATATAAGTGATTGAGTGTAAAAAAGGAATGTTTAAGTAATGTTAAAAGATAAAAATATAGTTATAACCGGCTGCAATAAAGGTATAGGTAGAGCAGCACTAGAGCTATGTGCTAAAAATGGTGCAAATATTATTGCTATGAATAGAACACAAGATTCTAACTCTCAAAAAGAATTAGAGAATCTAGCTAGAAAATATAGCGTGAATCTTGCTATGTTTTATGCTGATTTTGCTAATGAAGCAGAAGTGATGAATGCGGCTAATGAGATATTAAAGCTTAAGGTAGCACTTGATGGTATTGTTAATAATGTTGGCATTGTGGGGGAAGCACGACTTTTTTCTATGACAAAGATAGAAGAAATAAAAGAAGTGTTTCAAGTGAATTTTTTCTCTCCCCTGCTTTTAACACAACGACTTTTAAAAAATATGATACGACATAAAAATGGCTCTATTGTGAATCTTAGCTCTGTTGCCGCCCTTGATGGAATCCCGGGCTCTCTTGAATATGTCTCAAGTAAGGCTAGTCTCATTGGTGCGACTAAAAAATTAGCCAGTGAATTAGCCCCATTTCACATAAGGGTAAATGCTCTAGCCCCAAGCATTACAGATACAAATATGCCTATGCTAATGAGTGATTGTTTAAAGCAAACAACAATTCAAAATATCGCTCTAAAAAGAATGGCTACACCAAATGAAATAGCAGAGGTGATTGTATTTTTACTCTCAAGTAAAAGCAGTTTTATTAATGGGGAAGTAATACGAGTAGATGGAGGTAGGGCGTGATGAAAGAAGATTTAAGACATAGAATCTTAAATAGCAAAAAACGCATTTTGCAAATTGCGTATGATTGTCAAAAGAGTGTGCATTTAGGCGGGGCGATGTCTATTATTGATGTTCTTAGTGTGCTGTATTTGAAACATTTGAAATATGATTTTAAAAATCCAACTTGGGAATTGAGAGATAGATTCATATTAAGCAAGGGGCATTGTGCGGTAGCGCTCTATGCTGTGCTTGTGGAATGTGGCATAGTAAAGCAGAGTGAAATGGATAGCTTTATGAGTAATGATAGTGCTTTTTGCGTGCATCCTGTAATGAATGTGAATCTTGGCATAGAGGCTTCAACGGGGAGTTTGGGGCAGGGCGTGGGTTTGGCTGTTGGCATAGCAAAGGCAGCAAAGATAAAGCAACAAGACTTTCATATCTATACGCTTATTGGCGATGGCGAGAGTAATGAAGGGAGTGTGTGGGAAGTAGCGATGTTTGCAGCACATAATAAGCTAGATAATTTAACCATTATTTTAGATAAGAATAGTTGTCAAAGTGATGGATTCTCTTTCTCTGTGCTAGATATGGGGGATATGGCTAGAAAATGGGAGAGTTTTGGCTTTTATGTGGAGCAAATAAACGGACATAATATCGAGCAAATTGATAAGGCTTTAGCAAAGAAGAATCCACAAAATATGCCACGCATTATTATTTCAGAATCTATCAAAGGCAATGGCATTTCATTTATGGAGAATAAGCCAGAATGGCATCATAATAGACTTACAAAACAATTTTTTGAATTAGCCTTGCAAGAATTGGAGGTGCAAAAATGAGTGCATTTACAAGTAAAGAAGCAAAAATGCTAAGTAAAATCGGCACAAGGGCAGCTTATGGAATGCTTTTAATGGAGCTTATTGCTAAGAATGAGAATGTATTTGCCCTATCGGCGGATTTGGGAGGCTCATCAGGCTTGGGTAGAATGCGTGAAGTTATGCCACATCGCTTTATTAATACAGGCATAGCTGAACAAAGTCTTATTTCTGTATCTGCAGGATTAGCAAAAGAGGGATTAATCCCTTTTGCCTCTTCATTTGCACCATTTATAACAGGAAGATGTTTTGACTTTATCCGTATGAATCTAGGCTATATGAATCTTAATGTAAAGCTTGTGGGGCTTGGCTGTGGTGTGGGTATGGGTGAGCTTGGACACTCTCACTATGGGTGGGAAGATATAGCTTTGCTTAGAAGCATTCCAAATATGACTATTATTTCCCCAAGTGATTGCGGTATGATAAAAAAAAGTCTTTATGCAGTAGCTTTGAGACAATCGCCTACATACATACGACTTACAAATACCCTTAATGTGCCAATTGTGTATGAAGAAGATTTTGACTTTGAGATAGGCAAGGCAATTACGCTAAAAAGTGGAGATGATGTCGCTCTTATTGCCACAGGCAGTATGGTGCATACTTCTCTCAAAGTAGCAGAAATATTAGAGCAAAATGGCATAAGCTGCTCTGTCATTGATTTACATACGATTAAACCACTAGATGAAGAGGCTGTGCTTAATGCGTGCAAGTCGCATAAACTTATAGCAACAATAGAAGAGCATAGCATAATAGGTGGGCTAGGAGGTGCAATAGCAGAATTTAAAGCAAGAATAGGCTGTGATACTAGGCAAATAATCATTGGTTTGCCAGATTCTTATGGGCATACCGCTGATTATTCTTATCAGCTAGAAAAATACGGACTTTGTGCTACACAAATAGCACAAACAATACAATCTCATTTTAATTAAGGAGGCTTAAATGCAAACATACAAATCGTGCTTTATGGAAAGTTTAAATATAGGTGAAGATGAAGTAGAAGGGCTATCATATCAAGCTATTCCAGCGTGGGATAGTGTAGGACATATGGCTCTTATGGCGGCACTTGAAGAGGCTTTTAATATTGAGCTAGAAACTGATGATATTATTGATTTTAGCTCATTTGAAAAAGGCATAGAGATTCTTAAAAAATATGGTATCAATCTTAAGTAAATCCTAAAATGTTTTTTGACTTTGCAAGATTTGGCGATAGGGTCGCTGTGCTTGATGATGTGGGCAATGCTGTTACTTATAATGAGTTAGCAGAGTTTGCTTTGAGCTTAAGCAATGTGCTAGATAGGATAGAATCTAACAAAGCATTATGCGTGAATCTATGCGAAAACTCTATGGGAGCTTTAGTGGGCTATGCTTGTATGATTGAATCTTGCATTGTGCCTTTAATGGTAGATTGCAATTTAGATTCTAATACGCTAGATAAGCTTTTGCTTGATTATAGCCCAGAGTTTTTGTGGCTACCTGATAGGCTAAAGGATAGGTTTATACGCAGTGGTTTTAAAGAAGTGTTAGGGCAATATTCCTACACACTTTTGCAATCCCCCGCACTTTTGCAAACTTTAGGGCAGATTCCACAAAATGTAGGTTTATATAGTGAATTAGCCCTATTACTTAGCACATCGGGTTCTACGGGTAGCTCTAAAATGGTGCGACAAAGCTATGAAAACTTACAAAGCAATACAGAATCTATTATTCAATATTTGCATATAGACAAAACACAAAGAGCGATTTTAATCCTGCCTTTGCATTATACATTTGGCTTATCAGTGATTAATACGCATTTGTATAGCGGGGCGATGGTTTTATTAAGCGATAAATCACTTATGCAAAAGCAGCTTTGGGAGTTTATCGCAATACAAAGAGCTAGCTCAATCTCTGGTGTGCCATATACTTATGAAATGCTAAAAAAGCTAAAGTTTTTTAATATGTCTTTACCTTATCTAAAAACTATGACACAAGCAGGTGGGAAGCTCTCAATTGAGTTGCATAAAGAATTTGCTACATTTGCTAAATCTAGCAATAAAGCATTTATCGTAATGTATGGACAAACAGAAGCTACTGCTAGAATGAGCTATCTTCCAAGTGAAAAGTCAATAGAAAAATGCGGTAGCATAGGTGTAGCTATCCCTAATGGAGAGTTTTATTTGCTAGATTCTAAAGGCAATCGTATAGAGCAAGACAACACGCAAGGAGAGCTTATCTATAAGGGGAAAAATGTAGCTTTAGGTTATAGTGAAAATCGTTTCAGTTTAGCTAAAAAAGATGAGTTTGGTGGTGTGCTACACACAGGCGATATAGCACAAAGAGATAGTGAAGGCTACTACTACATAGTGGGGAGAAAGAATCGCTTTATAAAAATGTTTGGCAGAAGGATAAACCTTGATGATATAGATTCCATTATAGAAAGTGAGTTTCAAGGGCTAGAGGCAAAATCTAGCGGAGTAGATGATATGCTGTATATTTTTATCACGCAAGACAAGCACAAAGAAGTTAAAAAGCTACTTTGTGATAGGCTAAAAATAGCCCCCACAGCACTAAAGGTTAAATACATAGAATCTTTGCCAAGAAGTAGTTCTGGCAAGATACTCTACTCTGTGCTAGATGACATTGTGAAAAAAGAGTGTGGCGATGGAAAATAGTGTTATTGATTATGAAAGCATTTTTAAGCTAGATCCTTATAGCCTTTGCAAAGAAGAGAAAGAGAGTTTATTAACACAAAATATAAGAGAGCTTTGCAAGTTTCATTATAAACATTGTAATGAGTATAAAAGAATATTAGACGCACTTGGTGTTGGGAGTCTAGAATCTAATTGTCATACTGAGCCTTTAGGCGAAGTATCTAATGTAGAATCTCAACAAGATTTTTCGCCTATGGCTCACACGAAACAAGTTCTTGCCCACACCTGCAAAAATGACAAGATTCTAGAATCTACAAACTCCCTTGAAAGTGCTAAAAAGATAACGCAGAATCTAGATTCTTATTATAATGCACCATTTTTGCCCGTGCGACTATTCAAGCATTACACATTAAAAAGCATAAAAGAAAGTGAAATCATAAAAACAATGACTTCTTCTGGCACAAGTGGGCAGAGCGTATCGCAAATATTTTTAGACAAGCAAACTTCACTTAATCAAACAAAAGCACTATCAAGGATTATGCAAAGCTTTATAGGCAATAACCGAATGCCTATGATTATTATTGATAGCTCTCACTTGTTGCAAAATAGAGCTATGTTTTCTGCTAGGGGTGCTGGAGTGCTTGGATTTTCTATGTTTGCTAGGGAAAAAATCTATGCACTTGATAAGGATATGAATCTTAATGTTGCTTTGATAAGGGATTTTATAGAGAAACATAAGGGCAAAAAGATTCTGTTATTTGGCTTTACATTTATTGTGTGGCAGCATTTTTATAATGAGTTAAAAAGGTTAAATCTCTTTTTAGATTTAAAAGATTCTATTCTTATTCACGGCGGTGGTTGGAAAAAGCTTATTTCTCAAGCAGTGTCAAAAGAGCGTTTTAAAAGTGAGCTAGAAAGTGTGTGCGGTGTGAGAAAGATACACAACTACTATGGTATGGTAGAGCAAACCGGCTCTATTTATATGGAATGTGAGTGTGGAGTTTTACACACGCCTATTTTTGCAGATATTATTGTAAGAAGAGCTAGAGATTTTAGCATAGCAGATATGGGCGAAGAGGGGATTTTAGAGCTTGTATCCCTTTTGCCGCATTCATATCCGGGGCATATTATTTTAAGCGAAGATGTAGGCACAATACTTGGTGAAGACGACTGCCCTTGCGGCAGAAAGGGTAAATATTTTTCAATCAATGGGAGAATACAAAATGCTGAAATTAGAGGATGTAGCGACACCTATGAGCAAAAATAGCCTAGATTCTAACACTTCTTTGCAATGCTTGTTTCCCATCTTAGATGAGGCGGAATTTTATAAGCAATTAGATGAGCTAAAAAAGCTTCCTGCATTAAAAATTTTTGATAAGAGAGTGTGCGAATTTTTACATAAACTTTCACTTCTTATAATGAGCGATAGTGAAGCAAAAAATTATGCTGATATAATCTCATTTGGCTTTTTTATCCGCAAAGCAAATATAGAAAAACTTAAAAAAGATTATGAGGATTCTTTGCATAATAGAATGGGTAGGGGTCTAAGCTTTCATATAGCACCATCAAATGTGCCTATAAACTTTGTGTATTCTTTAGTGGCTGGGATACTCTCTGGTAATGCAAGTGTGATACGGGTATCTAGCAAATTTTTCAAACAAACAGAGATTTTATGCAGACTTTTAGAGAATCTAAGAAGTCAATATGAGATGACACAATATATAAGAATCATACAATATTCACATTCAAAAGAGATAACAGATAAACTATCATCTTTAGCTGATGTAAGAGTGATTTGGGGTGGGGATACAACGATAAATAACATACGGCAAAGCCCCATAGCACCTCGTTGCGTAGAGTTATGTTTTGCAGATAGATATTCTATAAGTGTGATAGATTCTAAATCGCTACTTAAGCTAAATAAAAGTGAATTACAAACACTGGCAGGGCATTTTTATAATGATACATATTTGTATGACCAAAATGCTTGCTCTTCCCCTAGACTTATCTTTTGGCTTAATAAGGATTATGCTAATGAAGCAAGGAATAGATTCTGGCATTATGTGTGGCTTAATATAAAAGATAGATATGAGCTTGAGAGCATTGTAGCCATAGATAAACTTATAACGCAATGTGATGTCGCCCTAAATGTAGATAATGTAAAAATAGAGCCTACACACGACAACCTTATCAGTAGAATCTATGTGCCATTGCTAGATGAAAGAGTGGAAAACTATACTTGTGCGTGTGGGAGCTTTATAGAATCTAGTGGAGATTGTATAAAAGAAGTTTTGCGTATCGTTTCTAAGCGATTTCAAACTTTGACTTATTTTGGGCTAGATTCTCAAATGATACTTGAAGAGATTGCTACGCTTGGGATTTTGGGGATTGATAGAATTGTGCCTATTGGCAAAAGTAGTGATTTTTCACTGGTATGGGACGGATATGATATTATCAACACGATGAGTAGGGTTATTGATGTGAGATAATGGGGTCTTTGGTATTTGAAATTATTTGCAAGAAAAATATATTTTATAATGATAAAAGATTGAGGCTATTATGTATTCCCCTTCGCATAGACAAGTTGACTAGTGACAATGTGTTTAATAGAACTAACGATGTGATAGTAATTTAAAAAAACAATAATACCAACTCATAACAATTTAATGCAGGTTGGCAATGAGGTTTACTAGATGCTAGCGACAAATTAAACTTTTCAAACTTAGATTATGATTTTTGCGGTATAGTAGGAAACAATAAGTGATGAGAGATAGACGATAGTGTATTATATACTAATATTAAATATTAAGAATAAAAACATCAAACACCAATAATCTAACACTAAACAATAATAAAGCCTAAGACTGGACAAGGTATTAAGTAGTAATGCAATCATTATGAAAAACACTAACTTTTAAGAGTGAGCACCTATTTGTTAATTATTTTTTTGCATTTTAAGCGTATTTTCGAATATTTTTATTATATTTTTATGTGTTTGTTGATTATATTTATAGATAGTTGTAATATTTAATTATATGTTTTTTATATTTAGGTTTTTTAGTATTTATAAAGTGAAAATGTAATATACAAACACCATACAAAAATCACACAAAAAGCTTATGTTTTACGCTGTTACTTGAATATAATTGAAAGGGTTAAAATATTGGCAATATGTGTGCAATTTGGGAATAGGTTTAGGCATTCATTCATAAAATTTCTTTTGCAGCTCTAGCAAATCTTCACTCTCATTTGCAAGGGCTTTTATGATAATCATATCATTATGTAAGCTTAGGGCAGTGTAAGTTTTAGAATCTTCTATAATGCTTTGTAGTTTCTCTACATTTATATTCTTATCATAGATTACAAAATGAAGATAATGCGTAAAAGTATGAAAAGCACAAATGCTTCTAAGATTTATAGAATCTGGCTTTAGGTTCATATTATCATAAAATATCAATGCGTTATTTTGATAGATAAAAAGCCTTTGATGAAAGTGCTTGAAAGCAAATATTTCATCTCTTGCTATGCGTCCCGCACAAAAAATCTCGCCATAATATAGCTTAGAATCTTCTTGTAAATATATTGTCGTTGTGTTTTTAAAGCTTGAGTTTGCAAAGGGAATGCAGGGAAGTGGCGTATATATGAGCAAAGCATCATTTGCAAGGTTTAGTGTCGTATTACGCATAGCAAGGCTATCTTGCGTGTTATGGATTTTCTCATAGCTTTGTGAGGTGATTTTCACTCTTGCTTGCGTGTCAATGTCAAAATTTATAGTCTGCATGTCTCCTGCCATAAGCCCTGCGGATACATTTAAAAGCATGATATTTGCCATATCATTTTCATAGAATGGGGCGATAATCTTTAAGGGCGGTGTGAAAAACATAGATTCTATAATTGTCTTTCCACTTGCCCCCTTTTTTACATGGCAGTAAAGTTTGCTTGTCTGTGCGTAGCTACTCACGCTAAATCCTCTAAAAGTGCGTATTTTTTAATCCACTTTATCACCTCATCTAATCCAACTTTAGCTTTAATATTTGTAAAGACAAAGGGCTTATCCCCTCGCATTTTTTTAGAATCTCTATCCATTACACTAAGATCTGCTCCAACATATTCTGCTAAATCAATCTTATTTATAATGAGTAAATCAGATCTTGTAATGCCCGGACCACCCTTTCTTGGTATCTTATCCCCACCTGATACATCAATCACAAAGATAGTAAAATCAGCAAGTTCTGGGCTAAAAGTAGCCGATAGATTATCCCCACCACTCTCAATAAATAGAATCTCTAAATCCTTAAATCTAGATTCCATTTCATCTACCGCACAAAGATTCATAGATGCATCTTCTCTAATTGCAGTATGGGGACAGCCGCCTGTCTCTACGCCGATTATCCTTTCTTCTGGCAGGACAGAGTTTTTACACATAAAGTTTGCGTCTTCTTTTGTGTAAATATCATTTGTTATAACCGCAAGTGAATAATCCTTACTCATAAGCCTTGTAAGACTTTCAATCAAAGCGGTTTTACCACTGCCCACCGGACCACAGATTCCAATCTTTACCATATTTATCCTTTTAAATTATGACATATAAAGTCTTGAGTGCAAACTCTCATGTAGCATACCCTGCATATCATTATGCACGAAAGCATTGCAAAACTCATCTTCACTTAATTCTAGAATCTTTTCATAAATAGTGTTAAAATCTGCGTGAAGTCTTGCAAGTATTGCCTGTCCATCATATTGAGATAAGGGGATAAGCTTCACGCAATTTGTAAGGGTATTTGAGATTTGTGCGTAAGCGTAATGCTGTATTGACTTCTTGCAACTAATAGCCATTGCTTTACAAAATACCGCATAAGCGCTTTGATGTGTAGAATATATGGAATCTTTTATATATGCTTTAAAAAATGGGGGTAAATCTAGCTTCATAGATTCTAAAGTTTTAATGAAAATTAAGCCAATTTTTTGCATACCTTCCCTTGTTTCTCTTGCTGGGATTGAGGCATTCATTAAAGATTCTATATTGAGTATAGATTCTAAAGTTTTGCTTTCATAGATTAGCTTTATAGCGAGTAAATCTGTATAAAGCATTTGTGTGTAAAGCAGAGTGTGTAAATAATTATAGGCTTCATCTTTATTTGTGATTAAGCCCTTTTGCACATAGGTCTCTAGCCCAAAAGACTGCGTATAACTACCGATAGGAAATGCCGAGTCATTAATCTGTAAAAGTAAAAAATCCATGTTTTAATATCCTTCTACCTTATTAGATTCTGTTTAGAATCTTTTATAAAATCTTATGCTTAATTTTGCTTAAAAGATTCTAAACAATAGCCTATCTACTATTCACTATCACTTTAAAATCATTTGCAATTTTAAGACTTGGTTCTGGGGCTATGAGACTTGCTTGTAGTCTATCTTTAGAATCTAGTATGCCCTCTTCTTCTTTATAGAATATGTTGTATCTATCAAGCAATCTTTGCAGTGGTAACTCAAAAGGTGTGCGAAAATGAAACGCATTCTCTCCAAGGAATAAAGGCAAATGATAGTTACCTATCTCATAGCAAAGTCTAGCTATCTCTAGCTCTGTTTTTGCGTATATATTTAGAATATGTGTCGGCAAAATAGAAATTGCGATTATACTTTTTTCATCTCTAAAGACAATATCGCCATGATTTAGCCCGATACTTAGGGGCTTCTCAAACTTTAGGGCAATATCAATTCCGGTTTGTGAAGTGTATCTTGCGATTCTTTTTCTTGTGTTAAACCACTCAATATTTATAGAATCTACTTGTATATCAGTCTCTTTAATATCTCTTAGATTCCCTAAAATCTTTGTAACAATCACTACATGCTCCAAATACCCATGAAAAATAGCCAAGCAGGTATCCACGCTGTAACAATGCCCTCAAAAATAGCAAGATAAGGCACAAACTTTAACTCAATCTTTAAAACACACTCAATAAAGCCAGTGAGCCACAAGACTCCCCATGCAAGCCAAATGGCAGTAAATGAGATATGCACGACATCATCTTTATAACTCAAATATGCCGCTGGAATGGAGTTTATCGCGACAAATAGGCTATACCAGCCAAACGCTCTTGTATCAAGATTAAAAAGATTATTAGCAGCGACAAATAAATAAGTAAAGCCAAATAATAAGCCGGTCGCTGCTGCATAAAAATCACTTTTATCATTATTAAAATCACCATGTATAATGGCTATAACATTAATAATAACAGAGAGTAAGCCTACAAAGATATTCATAATAGAAGCACTCTTGCTATCGATATTGCTAAGCCTACAGATTCCATTATTAATAAGCACAATGGCTACATAAAGCAATACAATTTCTAGCATTTACACACCTTTTACTAAAAGAGAGTGTAAAGCTGCCCTAAGGACACTTTACTAATGGGTTTTGAAGTGATTTTTACTCCATTTACCTTTACTTCATAGGTTTCAGAATCTACTTCTATTTTTTCTACCACATCATTATATTTCATATCTTTTTTTGTGATATTTCTACAATTTTTTACGGGTAGAATATTTCTTTCTATCCCATATTTTTCTTTAATATTAGAATCAAATGCTACTTTTGATACAAAGGTAAATCCACAATCATATCTCGCACTCCCCACACTACCAAACATATCTGCATAGACTATTGGTTGTGGTGTTGGGATTGAAGCGTTGCTATCACCTATTTTTGCTGCGACAATCATGCCATTTTTAAGAATCATTTCAGGTTTCACACCAAACATACTAGGCTTCCAAATCACTAAATCAGCGATTTTACCTATCTCAACAGAGCCGACATAATCTGCAATGCCATGTGCTATCGCTGGATTTATGGTATATTTTGCGATATAGCGTTTGATTCTAAAGTTATCATTATCGCCCCTTTCTTCTTTTAATGCCCCAAACTCTCTTTTACACTTATCAGCTGTCTGCCAAGTCCTAATAATGACTTCGCCAACTCTACCCATAGCTTGTGAATCAGAGCTTGTGATAGAAAAGATTCCCATGTCATGTAGGGTATCTTCCGCAGCGATTGTCTCAGGGCGGATTCTAGAATCTGCGAAAGCCACATCTTCTTTAATATTTTTATCTAAATGATGGCACACCATAAGCATGTCTAAATGCTCATCAGCAGTATTTGTCGTAAAGGGAATCGTAGGATTTGTTGAAGCGGGTAATACATGGAGTTCCCCTGCTGCTTTGATAATATCAGGGGCATGTCCGCCACCTGCACCTTCTGTGTGAAAAGTGTGTATCGTTCTGCCATTAATTGCTTGCAAAGTGTCTTCCATGCAACCAGCCTCATTGAGTGTGTCAGTATGGATAGCGATTTGGACATCATATTTATCTGCAATATTTAGCGCATGATTAATCGCTGCGGGTGTTGAACCCCAATCTTCATGCACCTTTAAGCCCAAAGCCCCAGATTCTATCTGCTTACTCAAAGCATTTTCATTCGAGCTATTACCCTTACCAAAAAAGCCAAAATTCATAGCATAATGCTGTGTCGCCCTAATCATCTCACGCATGTGCCAACTCCCCGGCGTGCAAGTCGTCGCACTAGTCCCAGCCGCAGGACCAGTCCCACCACCAATCATAGTGGTAACGCCGCTATATAAAGCCGTTGGAATCTGTGTAGGTGAAATATAGTGGATATGCGTATCAATGCCACCAGCAGTAACGATTAGTCCCTCACCAGCTATTACTTCTGTATTTGTGCCAACAATAAGTTTATCACATACACCATCTTGTGTGTCTTTATTCCCCGCTTTTCCAATGCCAAAAATCTTTCCATTTTTTATGCCTATATCTGCTTTATAGATTCCAGTGTAATCTATAATAACTGCATTTGTGATTACAGAATCTAGCTCATTTTCACTATTGCTTACAGATTGTGCCATACCATCTCTTATAGTCTTGCCACCGCCAAACTTAATCTCTTCTCCATATATCGCATAATCTTTTTCAATCTCTGCGAATAATTCTGTATCGCTTAGTCTTATCTTATCACCTGTTGTTGGTCCATACATTGAGACATACTCTTGTCTATTTATCTTTGTCATGTTTTTCCTTTCTTATGGTTTAATTTTAAAGTCTTATTAGAATCTTTAGCTTTATTGTTGCGTTAAAGTCTCTATTAGTATTGAAACTTCCCTTTATGTGAAATACAGATTCTAACATTTACATTTCACAAAATGAAGTTTTTTACCTTAGTTTGCTATGTTGTAGCTTTTATGCCGAAACCCTCTTTATAAAACAAATATTTCGCACTTCACACTCAATATGACAAATGAGACTTTTTATTTTAACTTGTCGTATTGGTTTGTCATGTTGAAGCACTCCGATGCCGAAACATCTCTTTCTATAAAAAGACTTTTCATAAACCAATACAACATAACAAAACTTTTAACACCTGCATATTCAATAACAAAATAAAGTCTTGCCACTTCACTTAATACAACAAAACCCTATTATTGTTTAAAAGAATAATCACCCTAACTCAATCTATAAAACCCTTATTTCTCGCATTATCTAAGGCTTGTTGCTTATTGACTTCACTTATTTGCCCATTGACTAAGTCATTAAATCCATATAATCTTTCATTCCCACCAAAGCTAATGAGATTTACACTCTTAGTCTCTCCGGGCTCAAATCTCACGGAAGTCCCAGACGCAATATCAAGCCTTTTGCCATAAGCCATCTCTCTATCAAACACTAAGAGTTTATTTGTCTCAAAAAAGTGAAAATGTGAGCCTACTTGTATAGGTCTATCGCCCTTATTTGTAACCTTAATGCTGATAGAATCTTTATTTGCATTCAACACAATCTCTTCATCTTTTAGGATAAACTCACCCGGTTTTAGTTTGCCGCTATCTTCAATAGGATTATGAATCGTAACAAGCTTTGTGCCATCAGGGAAACTCACCTCAACTTGCACATCATGTATCATATTTGCCACACCTTCCATCACATCATCTGCTTTTAAAAGCGTCCTTCCTAACTGCATGAGTTCAGCGACACTTTTTTTGCCCTCTCTAGCGTGTTCCATAATCTCCATGGAAATATAGGCAATAGATTCTACATAATTTAGCTTTATGCCTTTATCTTTGCGACTCTTTGCCAAAGTCCCAGCATAATGCAACATCATCTTATCTAACTCTCTTGGGGTTAATCTCATGAATATTCCTTTATGAAATGTAAAAATAAGTATTTACACTATAAGTATAAACAAAATAGTAACATGCTTTATAGTTTGTTATTTTTGCGGTGAAATATCTCACTTGTAGATTTTTAACCACTATTTGTTTCACAATATTCTTATGAAAATAACAAAGCTTATCAAAAATTAATATTTTAATATTACTAAAAGTAAAAATTAATCTTATTATGCTATTATTGCAAATCATATAAAATTGAATATGGAGTTTATTTTGCAAGGTATTATGGAGTTTTTGAAAATCTATCTTGATCCGCTTGTATTTAGTATTTTGGGTTTTATGGCATTGCTTGTTGTGTATTTTAGTATTGAAAGATTTATGTTTTTTACTCGTTTGCAGTTTGAGAAATACACCGATGTGAAAGAGTTAGAAGAAGATGTGAGTAAAAATCTCACACTTTTATATATCGTGTATTCTAATGCGCCTTATGTTGGGCTTTTAGGCACGGTGGTAGGCATTATGATTGTGTTTTATGATATGGGTGGTAGTGGCAACATTGATGTAAAAAGCATAACACTTGGGCTATCTATGGCATTGAAAGCAACAGCACTTGGGCTTGTAGTCGCCATTCCTACTTTAATGATTTATAATGCGTTTTTGCGTGTGGCAGACACAAAGGTAAATCGCTTCAAGATTCTAAATAAGAAACATGCAGACTAAAGGGAATTATTATGAAAATTAAACGCGGAGATGGATTAAATATTGTCCCTTTTATCGACATTATGCTTGTCCTACTCGCACTTGTATTATCAATCTCTACCTTTGTTTCACAAGGAAAAATAAAAGTGGAAGTGCCAAATGCAAGCAGCACAGAACAGGAAAAAAAAGATGATAAAAAACCCATTGTAATTGTAGTTAATGCGGACAATAATATATATGTAGATGATAAGGAAATAAATATAGATGACTTTGAATCTTTTATAAGCACGATACCAAATGATTCTATGGTGCATTTTAAAGGTGACAAGAATTCTAGTCTTGAGCGATTAGTGTTTGTGATAGACCAGCTCACAAAAAAGGGGCATAATCATGATAAATTTAGAATCGATACGCAGCGTAATTAAGAATCCAAGCTTTTATGGTGTTGCATTCGCATTTATAGGTGCGGTGGGAATCTTTAGTTATAGCATATATAGCAATGTGAATGTATTTAAAGAAAAAGAAGATGGCGACCAGTTTATAACCATTCAGCTTTCAGCCTTTGCCCCTCCAAGCAAAGACCCCATAGCAGAGAGAGTAGAGCAGCCAAAAAAGGTGCATAAGCCACAAATACACAAACCAAAAAAAGAGATGATACAAGCCCCGCCAAAGCCAGAACCTACGCCATTACAAGCTATGGAAGAGCCACAAAAAGAGGTTGCAGAAAAGATTCCAGAATCCCCAAAAGAAGTAGCACAAGAGACAGAGGCGACAAAAGCCACTACGACAGCAAAGCCTAATAATGAAGCATTCGCACAAGAAAATATCAAGATTATGCGTTTCTCTGATGGCAATGAAAACGAGTTTCTGCAAGCCATACATCGTGCGGTAGAGAAGCGACACATCTATCCGCCGCTTGCATTGCAAAGGGGGTATGAAGGAGAGGTGCTTGTAAAATTCTATATCGATATAAATGGAAAGGTTTCTCACTTTGAGATTGTAAGGCGTTCACCACATGCTTTGCTTGATAAAGCCGCGATTAAGACCTTAAAAAGAGCGTGTAAGCATTTCCCAAAACCAGATGAAAATGTATATGTTGAGATTCCAATTGTTTATAATTTACAGAGAGGATAGCGGAATATGTGATATTGTGTTGCATAAGTTTCCGGATATTTCGCCTTTATGTAAATAAACTAAAAGCCCTATAAATAAAATATAAATTTTTATATTTTTTTACTCTTTATTGCATAACTTTGGGTTACAATATGCGTTTATGCTTAGTTTGAAAGGAGATATTATGCAATCCGTTGATAATAAAGAGATAATTGAGGCAAGTTTGTCCTTAGCAAAGACATTGCAGCACAAAATCAATAGTGATTTAAGTTGTAAAGAGAAAAGATTCCGTAAAAAGATGATGAAAATGCTTGAAAATCCAAGCAGTAAGGTCATGCTTATTGAGTTGCTTGATAGAAGTTTTCGCTCAAAAGATAATGAAATGGCACACGAACTCATCTCGCATACTTTGCAGAAATATGGGATTGCTGATTTTTTCTCTTCGTTTGAAAAGGTATTGTTGCAGCTATTTTTGGGTGTGGGTAAGAGTATGCCATGTGTGAGTGTGCCTTTTTTCATAAAGAATCTAAAAAAAGACACAAAAGCTATGGTGCTAGATGCCTCGCCCATTGCCCTGAAAAAACATGCAGATAAAAGGGCTAGTGAAAACATTGGCTTAAATGTGAATCTAATCGGTGAAGAGGTGCTTGGGAATCTAGAGTCAAACTATCGTTTGCAAAAGTATGAAGACGCTCTAAACTCAAACTACATTAATTATATCTCTATCAAAATTACAACTATTTTTTCTCAAATCAATATCCTAGATTTTGAATACTCAAAGCGTGAGATAGTAGCAAGGCTTGATAAGCTCTATGGCATTGCAGAAGAAAAGCAAAAGGCAGGGATTTCAAAGTTTATTAATCTTGATATGGAAGAGTTTAAGGACTTGGAACTCACGGTGGCAGCCTTTATGGAATCTCTTGCGAAGTTTGATATTAAAGCTGGGATTGTATTACAAGCGTATTTACCAGATTCTTATGAATATCTAAAAACTTTAGTAGCCTTTTCTAAAGCGAGAGTAGAGAGTGGTAAGCCCCCGATTAAGATTCGCATTGTAAAAGGTGCGAATATGGAGGCTGAAGAGACTATTGCAAGCGTGAAAGGTTGGGAACTGCCGACATTTAGACAAAAGGTTGATACAGATTCTAACTACAATAAAATGCTTGATTATATCCTGCAAGATTCCAATTTTAAATACATTGATATAGGTATCGCATCGCATAATATCTTTCAAATCGCTTATGCAATGACAAGGATAAATAGAGCAGGGGCGCAAGATAGCTTTACTTTTGAAATGCTTGAGGGTATGAACTTAAAAGCAAGTTTTGAGGTAGCTTCAAGAAATAAGCTTATTTTATACGCCCCGGTATGCGATGATGCGCATTTTAATAATGCTATTGCATATCTTGTAAGGCGACTTGATGAAAATACAGGTAAAGATAACTTTATGCGTTATGCCTTTGATTTAGAGATTGATTCTATTGCGTGGAAACAGCAGGAACAAATCTTTTTACAATCAATCGAGGGTATAAAAAGCGTGCAAGAGACAAGCTATAGGCAGCAAAATAGACTTAAAGCCCCATTTACACAAAAAGCAAATCTTGCTTCTTTCTTTAACGAGCCTGATACTAACTTTATATTGAAACCAAATAGAGAATGGGCGGAGGCGATTAAGACAAAGTGGCTAAATACAGAATCTATTGAGGTTACACCAATAATTGGCGAGAAAACTCCAAAAGACAATAAAAGAGAGATTAAGCAAAAAGGCGGCGATAAAGTCATTGCTAATGTGTATTTAGCAAATAAGGATAGCTTAAAAGCGGCTATGGCGTATGTAAAACAAGCACAAAATATACTAAGCTATGAAAAGCTTGGCGAGATTTTGTTGAAAACTGCAGAGATTGTAGCAGAAAGGCGTAATGATTTAATCGGTATAGCAGCCCTTGAAGTGGGTAAAACTTTCGCAGAGACTGATGCTGAGGTAAGTGAGGCGATAGATTTTCTTAGATTCTATCCGCATAGCATGTATAAATTGCTAGAAACACATAAAGATTTTATGCTAAAGCCAAAGGGCGTTGGCGTAGTGATTACGCCGTGGAATTTCCCCGTTGCTATTTCTGTTGGTGGCATTGCTGCTAGTCTTGCTAGTGGGAATAGAGTGATTTATAAACCATCTAATATTTCTGCTGTTACAGGCAGTATATTAACGCAGTGTTTTTATGATGCGGGACTGCCTAAAGATTATCTTGTATTCTTACCTGCAAGTGGCAAGGATGTAAATGAGATTCTATTAAAAGAAGCGGATTTTGCGATTCTAACAGGTGGGGAAGATACGGCTTATGAGATTTTAAAAGAGAATCCAACCCTATTTTTAAGCGCTGAGACAGGCGGTAAAAATGCGACTATTGTAAGCAAAATGGCAGATAGAGACCAAGCAGTAAAAAACATTATCCATTCAGCTTTTTCTAACTCTGGGCAGAAATGCAGTGCTACTTCTTTACTCATACTTGAAGAGGAAGTGTATAAAGATGAGCAGTTTAAACGCACATTGATTGATGCGGCAAATAGCCTTCATGTTGGGAATCCATTTGATTTTAAGAATAAGTTAGGGTATCTAAGCAGCACTATTGATGAGAAAGTAAAGCAGGGCTTAGAGTTAGAGCAAGGTGAAGAGTGGGTATTAGCCCCAAGTTTTGAAGATGAGAATCCCTATGCAATGCGACCATGTATTAAATATGGTGTAAAAGAGGGTAGCTACTCACATAAGAGTGAATTTTTCACGCCGATTTTATCAGTTATATGTGCGAAAGATTTAGAGCATGCCATAGATATTGCAAACTCTACTGGATATGGTTTAACAAGCGGTTTTGAATCTCTTGATGAAAGAGAATGGGACTATTATCTAAAGCACATTGAAGCAGGGAATCTTTATATTAATAAATCTACAACAGGGGCGATTGTCCTGCGGCAGCCATTTGGTGGGATTAAAAAGTCAGCAGTTGGCTTTGGCAGAAAGGCTGGAAGTTATAACTATGTGGCACAATTTGTAGATATTATCCCTAATAACACACAAGAAAACACAAATTTCAATATAGGGCATAGCTTTATTGATAGTATGCAATATCTTATTAATATTACGCAAGATGAGGGCATAAAAAATGAGTTAAAGGCGTTTTTACAAACTGCAAAAAGCTATGCGTATTTCCATGAAAATGAGTTTTTACAAAAAAGAGATTTCGTGCATATAAGGGGAGAAGACAATCTCTTTTACTATGTGCCGGTAAAATCAGTCATTTATCGTGTTAGAAAAGAAGATTCTCTAAGTGATATTTTAAGCATTATTGCTAGCACTCAGTTAATTAATGCAAGGCTTACCATTAGCCTTAAAGCCACAGAAATGAGTGAAAATTTAGGCTTTGTGCTAGAGCATATAAAAACATTGCGGCTAAAAAATATTACTATTGAGTATCAAAGCCTAGAGCAGTTTATTGAGAGTGCAGGGGAGTATGATCTTATCCGCTATCTTGCCGCACCCAATACAAAGAATCTTGTACATAAAGAGCTAATAGGGCAGGGCAGGGCGAAAGGAAAGTTAATCGCATATCATAAGCCCTATGCAAATGGATATTTTGAGCTTTTATACTATCACACAGAGCGTGCCGCAAGCATTGCATTCCATAGATATGGGAATCTTGGTAGAAGAGCATTGCAAGGTAATAAATAGATTCTATATATAAGGGAAAAAAGATGAGTGAAAAAATGCAGTTAAAAGCAGGAGATACAGCCCCATTATTTAGCTTACCAAATGAAGATAATGTGGTGATTGCTTTAGAGGATTTGCTAGATTATACAATCATTTTATATTTTTATCCAAAGGATAATACGAGTGGTTGCACCACAGAGGCACAAGAGTTTAGTGCTTTACAAGAATCTTTTCAAAAGCATAATGCCATTATTATAGGCATTAGCCCAGATAAACCCGCAACACATAAAAAGTTTATACAAAGCAAGGATTTAAATGTCGTGCTTTTAAGCGATAGTGATAAAAGTGTAGCGATGAAATATCATGCCTATGGTAAAAAGATAATGTATGGTAAAGAAGTGCAGGGGATCTATCGTAGCACCTTTATCATACAAAAAGGAAAAATTATAGAATCTTTTTATAATGTCAAAGCAAAAGGACACGCACAAACAATCCTTACATACCTTACAAATTTAGATAAAAACAAATAGATTCTGTATTTGTTCTCATATTTTTCTATCTTTTATGTGTAATGAACTTAAATTGAAAGAGAATATAAAGACATAAGATTTTAATAGCACTGAAGAGATAATATTCAAAGCCCTTTAAGCTTTTAAGTATATAGCAATTAAGGGCTTTATGCGACAAAAAAAATTCATAAGCTATATGCTATTTAAGGCGATATAAAGCTATCTTAGGTTTTGACAAAAAATAGCTTTATTTACTCTAGTGTTAGTGTTTTTAATACACTAAGATTGCTGTTGTGCTTGTTGCTGACTTTGTTTTAGCATATTGAGTTCATTTATCACATTCATAATAGCAATGAGTGCTAGATGATAGCTTAGTGGTCCAAAGCCAGAGATAATGCCCACACTCACCGCACCAGTTACGCTTACTCTTCTTTCAGGCTCTCTTGCATGGATATTACTTAAATGTGCTTCAATCACAGGCACACCAGATGCTACGATCGCATCGGCTACGCAAATAGAAGTATGCGTTAAACCACCCGGATTCATAATTACGCCATCATATTCACCACCAACGCATTCTTGCAATTTATCAATTATCTCCCCTTCAAAATTGCTTTGAAAAAACTCAAGTTCCAAAGACTCACCATTTGCACCCTTTTGTGTCGCAGCAAATGCGCTCATATTATTATGGATTTGTTCTAGCGTCATAGTCCCATATAGTCTTGGGTCTCTGTGTCCTAACATGTTTAGATTTGGTCCTTGAATGACTAATATTTTCATGTATGCTCCTTATTATAAAGTAAAGGCAAGATTCTATCAAAATTTAAAGGGCTTTTATTAAACAAAAAGATTTATCAAAAATATAATTTTCAAGGTTATAATGTAGTCTTATTATGAATGAATACTGATTTTAAGGATAGCATAATGTCTGCGATAAGCTCTTTCACACAGGCAATACTAAATATTTTTTATCAATTAACGACAATCCCGCATGGTAGCTTTAATACAAACGAGATGGCAGCATTTTTAGAATCTTTTGCCAAATCAAATGACTATGCAATAAAAAAAGATTCTGTTGGCAATATACTTGCATATAAAGAAAATACAGAATCTAAAGTATGTTTTCAATGTCATTATGATATGGTGTGCGTTGGACTTGCAGCGCAAAATCTAGCGTTAAATCTTTTGCAAACAAAGAGAAAAAGCAATAATATTGAACAAACTTGGCTAAAAGCACAAGATTCTAGTCTTGGGGCGGATAATGGCATGGGTATGGCGATTATGATGTATTTCATGCAGCAGGGCATTCACGCAGAGTTTCTTTTCACAAATGATGAAGAGGTGGGTATGATAGGGGCAAAAGGGCTAGAGATTCCTATTCAATCTAAGATATTACTTAATCTTGATTCTGAAGTCTTAGGTGAGATTACTATAAGCTGTGCGGGCGGCTTTGACTTAAATTATCAAAGTGAATTTATCACACAAGAAATTCCGCTAAATTATCATTATTATGTCCTTTCTTCAAGGAATTTTGCCGGTGGGCATAGTGGATTAGATATTAATAATCCTTTGCCAAACTATCAAAATGCAATACTTCAAAGCATATATTTCTTAGATAAAGCTTTAAATGAGAGTGAAAAGGATTCCTTATATGTGATTAACTGGAAAGGTGGAGAGAAACGCAACTCAATCCCCATGCACTCAAAGCTAATCATCGCAAGTAAGCAAAAACTAAGTATAGAATCAAATGAATTTTTTGTATTTGAAGAGCTAAAAGAAGAGCATAATGAATTGCTTGATAAAACAAATGAAGTCTTTTTACAAACACCAAATGGCATAGAGTTTAAGATTCTATACAATCTACTTTTAAGTTTAAATATAGGTGTGCTTGATAGTATAGAAAATGCGGTGCAAAACTCTCGTAGTCTCTCACACATCTCATTTGCAAATGGGAATCTATCTCTTGCATTCATGGGGCGTACTAATACAAATGATTTATTGCAGGATAACTTAACTCAACTAAAAAAGATTCTAGAAAAAGAGCAGTCAAAGCAAAAAAAAGAGAGTCTGCAAATAAAAATAAGTGAATATTATGCCCCATGGGAAAAGCAGGATAAAAGCATAGCATCTAGTAGCATAAATAAAGCTTTATGTGAAACAGAAGAGATAAAAGATTCATGCGGTCTAAAAGAGATTCTAAAAGCAATGTGTATGAGTATGCAAAAACACACAAAGCCATTCAATATAACGCCAAAAATAGTAGAGTTACACGCAGGGCTTGAGTGTGGAATCTTACTTAAAAGATTTAAAGATTTGGGGCTATCTGATATCATTGCCTTAAGCATTGGTCCATCAATCAACGCACCGCATTCTATCAATGAAGAAGTATGGATTGAGAGTGCTGGGGTTATAGTAGCGATCTTGCAAGACTTTATGGAAACGATATAAGTATATGGGAAAAACAATGCCAGACTTTATTACAATGCTAAGCGTGAGTTTATCACTGCTTGGTGCGCTTTTATTGTGTATCTTAGTGTTACTTATTTTTAGTGCGTGTTCGCCGCTAACTTCTATGAATCATAGTATCAAAACACATTATACCCCACAATACAATAGCTTTAAAAGCCCTATTGCAGAGCCTTATAAGGAAGAGTTAGAGCAAAAAAAAGATGGCGCATTAATCATTGCTGATGGCTCAAGTGCGCTTTTACACAGATTAGGTTTCGTGCAGATGGCTACAAAAACCATTGACATTCAAACCTATATCTATAAAAATGAACTCACTTCAAGGCTACTTGCAAGAGAGCTTTATGAGGCGGCAAATCGCGGTGTAAAGATTAGAATCTTAATTGATGATAATGGAATCTCATCAGACTTTTATGACTTAATGATGCTTGATAATCATGAAAATATTGAAGTGAGAATCTTTAATCCATACTTTTTTCGCTTTGGTCCTATGCATGCATTTGAGGCGATATTTAACTTCAGTCGCATTAATAAACGCATGCATAATAAGCTTTTTATCTTTGATGATACCGCATTAATCATGGGTGGTAGAAATATAGCTGATGAATATTTTGAAAATGCAAGTGTGAATTTTACTGATACGGATTTATTGTTTATTGGCAATATCGCAAAAGATGCGAAACTAAACTTTGAAGAATTTTGGAATTACAAAAGAAGTATCCCTGTAAATCTCTTCCCAAGTAAGAGAAAATTAGAAAAATATCGCAAAAAAGCAAAAAGCCCAGAAGAACAAGCCAAACAATATAATGTAGGTAAAGCTGATTGGGAAGAATACCTAAGCGATATGGAAGTGTTTAAAGCAAAATATAAAAATAAAGAATTTAACATGACTTGGGGTGAGGGCACATTCCTAGCGGATTCACCAGAAAAGATTGATAAAGGCAATGGTCCATTCACAACGCCTATCCTTGAAGCCCTATCTTATAATCTTAGCCATGCAAAAGAATCTATTGTCATCTCTTCATCATATCTTGTTCCGGGCGTTGCAGCTATGGATATATGGCGTGATTTCATACAAAATAGGGGGATTACCATTAAGATTCTTACAAACTCACTTGCCTCTGTTGATGTCATACCTGTGTATTCACATTGGGAAAATTATAGAGATAAACTTGCTTTGATGGGCGTGCAAGTCTATGAGTATCCAAACTTAGAATCTAAAAAGGCAAGGCTAAAGGATAAGGTAAAATTCTATCATTCATCAAAAGGTAAAGTAAGTCTTCACTCAAAATACATGATTATAGATTCTCACACCATTGCTGTGGGTAGCTTTAATCTTGATTATAGATCAGCTATGCTAAATACTGAAAGCATTGTATTTTTTAAAAATAAAGAGTTAGCCGAGCAATTACACAAGATTACAGAATCTCAAATGCAAGATTCCTATAAAATCGTATGTGATACAAATACGCAAAAATGTCATTGGGAGCTAGAAGATGAAAATGGTGTGCAAAAATTCTCCGTCTCACCAAATACAAGCGTATGGCTTAGATTCTATAAAACCTTGGCAAAGATTATGCCAGAAAAGCTTTTGTAATGGAATTTTAGGATCTAGAGTCAGACTTATTTTTTTTATTACAATGCTTTGCTGTATGTTACTCATCTGCCTCTTTAAGTCCAACAAGGTAAGCAAATAGTTCATTAAGGTTTTTCTTGCTTTCTTGTGAGAGTTTTTCTTTTAGATTCTCTGTGTTTTTAAACACACTTGAGACAATATTTGATTGCTTGTTTTCTTTGCAAGTATCAAAGCCAAATTTTTCTCTATCTGCCTTGCTAAATAAAGATTCTATGGCATAGACATTATTTTTTATTGCTCCACTTGCATTTTCAAAAATATCTTTAAGCGTAATGACTGAAAGATCGTTTTTAAGTTTTTCTTCATCTTCAACGCCTTGTTTCATAGCCTTTCCTGCTCTGTCATTATCCACTAGCAAAATGGGATGGATACGCAATCTTTTTGCAAAAGTGATAAGATTTTGTGCTTTTTGCTTTTGCTCAAGGCTAAAGCTTAACTCATTATTATCACTAGCTTCTAAATCTCCCTTGCCACCAAGTCCGCTAATTGGCAAAAATATAAGTTTATTAGAATCTTTGTCGTCATAAATCTGGCTATATGCGTTTAAAATATTAGAATCCATAATGCCCTCTACAAATATAAGCTTCGTTTCATCAAACCTAATGTTCTCACCCAATGCTTTGTATATATCATTTAACGTATCACTTTCCCCATAGCCTAGCATTGAGAAGTCATTAATAATAAGTGAGCCTTTTGGATTTTCTATCTCGCTAGATTCTAAAGAGTTTAATGCCTTTACAATCCGCACTTCATCAAGGTGGGTAATATCTAGCATAGAGGGCGAATGTGTGGCTATGATAAATAAAATCCCACTTTTCCTGCCATAGTCTTTGAGAAACTTACGCAAATCCCTTTGGGCGGGTATGCTTAGGCTATTTTCTGGCTCATCAATTAGGACAATATCGCCCCTGCCAATCTCGCCTTTGTAGAGAAAGTTAAAAAAGAGATTGAAAAATTTTCTAAAGCCTGTGCTTTGTTGTTTGAGATATATCGCTTCATTATTTTTTTCCATACAAAAAGCAATCTTGTTGTCTTCAAGACGCATACTAAAATTATATACATCATCACTTAAGCAATAGAGGGCATTAAATCTTTCATTAATTTTTTCACATCTTTTATCAAGCTCTCTTTCTCGTGCCTTGCGTTTATTTGCCGCACTTTTTAGATCATTTTGTATATCTGTTATATTGACTTCTAGAATCTTAAAAAGCATTGTAAAAAATGCAGAATTTGCAAGGTTATCCCCGCTAGATTCTAAATCCTTATCGCTTAGGGCTTGTTCTTTATAAAGTATAATCTTTGGCATAAAGGTAATGCCAAAAGCTTTAGCAATCACATCAATGTCTTGTGTGCTTGTTTGCAAAGATTCTAAATCAATAAATTCTGTTATATTAACAAACTTTGAATACTCGCTTTCTAAATGTTTAAACAGCTTTTTTAGCTCATTATAAAGTGCTACAAACTGCGGAATATGAAGTGTATTTTCTATAAGTTTGTATTTTTTTACGATAAGATTATACTGCTCTATACAAGACTTTTTTTCATAATTTTTTCCATTTGCGTAGTCTTTGATACTCTCCCAGTCCATAAACTTTTGTTTAAACTCATCTTGGATCTTTTTTAGAATCTCACTATCAGCATATTTATGCTGTGTTTCTTTTTTAGGCAATGTCGTCCTATATATTGTCTTATCATTTTCAAAACTTAAGATTGCTTTGTAGCAAAGTGACTCGCTTTTTTGTGTTGTGGGCTGTGTAGGCTGTATATCTTTGGAGCTGTATGTCCTTGTCTCAAAATCTTCTTTTAAAAATTGTCGCAATAAACTTGCATCATCGCAATTTTTGGGTGTTTTGGAATCAAAATGTATGAAAAATTTGCAATTAATTTTTATTGCGTGTTCGGAATGTTTGATTTCATTAATATTCTTTCTAATCGCCATAAAGCAAAACATTGACTTTGGAAACTCATTGTCAGTTTGTGTGCTACAAAAAAATACGAAATTATATTTTTTAGATATGATTCGAATTTCTGGACGGCGTTTGCTTTTATCATTTTGCTCATCATAATCATAAATAGCATATAGGTCTGAATCTAAAATGTTTTGCCAATATTCCTTGCATTCTTCATCACTATTAAAGCTTTTATATCTTTTGCAATTGTCAATGGAATCTGGTGTAAAAAACATTCCAAATGTTTTGTTTGTAAAGTTGGATTCAATATCTTTTGAATCCCTATCAACTTCATTTTCCACATTTTTTATAGCTAAAATTTTATCTTGTGTGGTTATCTCATATTGAAGTATGAGTTTTGGAATCTTATTCTCATAACCTATGAAGTTTGGAATATCATCTTTACATAGATTTTTCTCTCCAAGACTAACCAAGCCATCTAGCCCATTGCTTTTCCCATCATTATTGCCACCAAGCAGGTCTAATAATCCACCGATATGCTCTCTATCAATAGATCCTAGTTGCAATTTATTGCTAAGGTTTTCTTGCTTAGAATCTGATATGCCTAGATTCCTAAAATTTTCAAATATTATGCTTCGCGTATTCATTTTTGCTCCTTGATCTTAATGTCAAGTCGTAAGCCAAGCTTGTTGTAAAGCTCATTTAATGGCATAATTTTTGCCACTTCTTCTTCGTTTAATGCCCTTTTGCTTTTTGCTAGAATCTTTTGACACTCTAGCAAATATTCTAAAATGGGATCTAGCACCTGCGTTTGTGCTACCATATCAATAAATTCTATTTTCACGCTGTTTTCCTTTTTTAAAAGATTTGCAATGATTTGAGCCCTATCCTGCGTGCTTTTTGCCTTTGGTTGCACGAGATTTTCCACGATATAGCTCATTGCCTTGCTTTTAGTAAGCCCTTTTTCACTCATCACAAAATCAAAGAATTTTAGCAATTTTGCTTCTATGCTGTCCTTATAACCCGTCTCATACATTTGTATGAATTTGTATGCTGTGGGGCGAGAGATATTTAAAAAGTCCGCTAAATCTACAAGCCGAATCTCAATCTCTTTTAGTCGCTCTCGTAGTAGTTTTGGAGGGGCTTGACTTGTTTGGTCTGTGTTTGTTTTATTTTTTTGTTGAGTCATAATAATCCTTTTAGATTCTAGTTAATGTGTTAAGCATTTACAACTTGCGAAATTATAGCCTTTATAAAATATTTTGTCAATATTTATTTTACAAAAAATGTAAAATAAATACAATAATGGAAACGATAACAAAGGCATAAATGTATGTTTGCGACACTAAAAATATGTGGTAATGTGTATATTTTTGATTAAAAAATGTTGCTAGTATAATTGGATAAATATCACTAGAATCTGCAAGATTATCCAATATATTCTTATCACGCAAGGACTTGTTTATGCTTCAATATAAATGTCTCTAACAAAAATAACTTGTCTTTACTTTGAGTTAAAATGCTTATTTAGATATATTTTAATTTTTTAAGTCTATATCATCAAAAGATCGACCTACAAGCCTTTAAATCTTTATGTTTTTATAAGTCGGATTTAACTTTATTTATATTCCACCAAGTCATCAAGTGAGATTCTATATCTTGGCTGTTGTTCCTTGCCACGATAGCCAAAGCACACAATAAGGCTCACCTGCTCTTTAAATGGATCAAGCCCGTAGAGTTTTTCCACCTCCCTTTTCTCATAGCCCTCAATATAGCAAGTATCAATCCCTAAGAAACTCGCATAGGCTACCATATAAGTCGCCATAATATAAGCCTGTTTGCTACTCCAATGATAAAGCGACTCACCAGAATCTAACCCCCGCTCTTTCAAGTATCCACCCAAGCGATCACAAAATGCCTGATACGCACCCAAATCCATTTTGCGTCTAAAGGTATTTTGCTTTGTATATTCACTTGGCGGGACTAAGTCATTTTGCAAACTTTTAAAGATGACAACTTCACTTGCCGTTGTGATTTGAGGCTGATTCCAGCATAATGGACGCAAAGCCGCTTTTGCCTCATCGCTACGCAACACAAGTAGCCTTGTAGGCTCTAGCCCAAAGGAACTTGGCGATAATCTGCCCACTTCTAAAATCTCATCAAACACTTCTTTTGGAATCTTTTTATTCTCATCAAAAAGTTTGCACGAATGGCGGAAATATATAGATTCTAGAATCTGCGTTGTCTCTTGCGTGCTTTTGTGGGAGTTTGCTTTTTTGCTTCGGCACTACCGCTTAGGTAGCTTCTCGCAAAAAAAGCTTCACAACCCGCAAAATCATCACAAGATACTTCCGCAGTTGGCGTTTTTTGGGTTTTAGATTCTATGTTTTTAGAATATGGGGGTGCGATAAATGGATTATTATAAGAAAAAGGAAGTGGTGCGTAATGTAAAGATTCCTTATGCCCATAGACTAAATTATCTAGCACAATGGTTTGAAATCCTAGAGTATTCAGCAGGGCATTTGCGTGAGAGCCGATATATCCCGCCCCTCCGGTTACTAGAATCTTTTTGTTTGGCATAGCTTTCCTTTTTAAAATTTATAACTAGCAAATTTATTGAGTTAATATACAGAATTATGTTATAACAGCAAATAATTATAACATAATCCTATGCATTATAGTAATACAAAAGCATGTGTAGTAGCACATAAGCTTGTTGCAAGGGTTAAACCTTGCAAATAATATAACATTCAAAAAACAACTAAGAAATGCTTGCAAAGGTAAGATTGGAATTAACCTTTATAATTCTTGATAGCTTGTTCTAAGAGTTCAGCAGCTTTATCTGCTTCTTGGAAGTCTTTTACTTTTACCCATTTATCAGGCTCAAGCATTTTATATGTCTCAAAGAAATTCTTGATTCTATCAAGTGTAAGTTTTGGCAAATCCTTATAGCTTTTTACATCGCTATATGTAGGATCGATTTTATCAAGGGCAACAGCAAGTAGCTTTTCATCCATGCCGCCTTCATCTTCCATGATTAAAACACCTATTAATCGGCATTTAATGACAGAGCCAGCCTGCAGGGGATACTCATTTAACACCAAAATATCCATAGGATCATCATCATCTGCTAATGTATTTGGCACAAATCCATAGTTTGCAGGATAATACACCGCTGAACGCATGATTCTATCCACTACAACCGCACCAGAATCTTTATCTATCTCATACTTAATGTCCGAACCAAAAGGTATTTCAATAACCGCATTAATCTCATTTGGGACTTTACCATAACTGATTTTTGTAAGATCCATAATCTCTCCTTAAAATTAAATTGGCTTGTATTATAACACTGCATTATTAACTAATCCATTATTTAATTTTATTCTAAAATATATATTTCTTTATGTGTATTAAACTCGCATTTTATGGTAGAATCTAGCCTTTTATTCAAGAAAGGATACTATGCGTTTTTATCTTTATATTTTTTGTATATTCTCTTTCATTACTGCTTTTATCGCATGTAATGATACCAAAATAGATTCAAAAACTACCACTTTAGATGAAGAAATATGGCTATTTAACACGCAATATATTAAGACTATAAATGAAACAAGTTGGGAGAAGCTATCTGTGAGTGCGTTGAATGACTTCACAGACTTTAAACTTGAATTTACCTATATATCCACAGGCAAACCGCAAACTTGTGGATTATATGCAAAAGGAATAGTTGCAAATGAAGCGGTTGGGAATAAAGAAAAAATACAGACAAAGATTCTCATGCGACCAAATCTTATACCAGATGCAGCTATTTGGATTATCCGCACAAATAATACAAAAGGGAGCATACAGGTTGAAATCAGCGATATTGCCGCTTTTATAGAATCTTGTGGCGATGCACATCAGTATGCAGTTGGCATGTATGATTCTATTCAGTAAGAAAGCTTAAAATATAAATTTTTAGACTACAATATGATAAAACTTTAAAAAGGAAAATTATGGCATTAGAAACTACACATATAGAGTATTTTAAACAACTATTAGGTGAAGAAAACGCAAAAATAGATTCCTTGCATAAACTTGCATATAGCTATGATGCTACGCGTGAATCTAGAGAACCAGATATGGTGCTTTTCCCAAGAGATGAAAAGGATATTAGCGATATTTTAAAGTATTGCAATACTCATCTCATTCCCATTGTGCCAAGGGGGGCTGGTAGCGGTTTTACCGGTGGGAGCATTGCAGCACAAGGGGGTATTGTATTAGCCCTAGAAAAGCATATGAATAAGATTCTAGAACTTGATACAAAAAATCTTATAGTGAGAGTGCAGCCCGGAGTGATTAATAAAGATTTACAAAACTTTGTAGAATCTCATGGGCTTTTCTATCCACCAGACCCCGCAAGTGAAAATCAAAGCACAATAGGTGGCAATGTCAGTGAAAATGCAGGTGGTATGCGTGCCGCAAAGTATGGAATCACAAAAGACTATGTTATGGCTATCCGTGCGGTGCTGCCAAATGGTAATATTATCCGTGCGGGTAAAAAGACGATTAAAGATGTGGCAGGATACAATGTCGCAGGGATACTTATCGCAAGTGAGGGGACACTCGCAGTCATTAGTGAAATCACGCTAAAACTCATCGCAAAGCCAAAGATTACGCGTTCAGCAATGGGCATTTTTGACACAATAGAAAATGCGATGAATGCAGTGTATAAGACAATGGCAAGTGGAGTTACACCGGTGGCAATGGAGTTTTTAGATAATCTTACAATCCGTGCTGTTGAGAGTAAGTTTAACAAAGGCTTACCGATTGAAGCGGGGGCTATCCTTATCACAGAAGTAGATGGTAACTTAGAAGAAGAGATACAATATCAATTAAAACTTATAGAATCTAGATTTAAAGAAAATGGTTGCGTTGAGTTTAAGGTAGCAAAAGATTCTAAAGAAGGGCAGGATCTATGGTTTGCAAGGAAGAATGCAAGTCAAAGTATTAGCATTTATGGTAAGAAAAAACTAAATGAAGACATCACCGTCCCTCGTGCAAAACTGCCAGAATTACTAGAAAAAATAGGTGAAGTAAGTAAGCGTTATGGCTTTAAGATTCCATGTTTTGGACATACAGGCGATGGTAATGTGCATACAAATGTCATGGTTGAAGACTTAAAAGATTTAGATAAAGGGTATGAAGCTATCACAGAGATTTTTAAAATCGCAGTTATGCTAGAGGGGACTTTAAGCGGAGAGCATGGCATTGGACTTGCTAAAGCACCATTTATGAATCTTGCTTTTAATGAAGATGAAATGAATTTGTTTAGAAGTATTAAAAGTGCATTTGACCCAAATAATATACTAAATCCAAACAAGATGGGATTGTGAGATTCTAGAATATCACATAAAATAAAGAATCCATGCAGACAACTGCCACTTTCTTAAAAAAGGTTTAAATCTCCCACTAAAACAAGTCGCATAAACCGAAGAAAGCAAACGCTTACAACATAATTATCATAAGTTATGATTAACACATAACTTAGATTCTATGCATTTTACAACTTCTTCTTTGCTATCAAGTCAAGTTCTTTTAATATCGGTATAAGTGCTTTTAGCCTACTAAGTTCAATCATATTTGGACCATCGCTTAAGGCTTCTTGTGGATTAAAATGTGTTTCCATAAAATAGCCATCAACGCCAACGCTACTTGCAGCACGAGCAAGATAAGGCACATAGCTACTATCACCACCGCTTTTACCACCAAGTCCGCCGGGCATTTGCACACTATGTGTCGCATCAAAGATAACTGGGGCAAATTGACGCATAATCACAAGCGATCTCATATCTACCACGAGATTACCATAGCCAAAGGTGCTGCCCCTTTCTGTAAGCCATATTTTATGCTTACTGCTTAAGTTATAAGAATCTTGCATAAAGCTAGAATCACTGATGTTAGAATCTCTAGTCTTTAACGCCTTAAGCACGCTATAACGCATATCGCTAGGATTCATAAACTGCCCTTTTTTGATATTGATAATCGCCTTAGTCTTTGCCACTGCGACAATCAAATCTGTCTGCCTACATAAAAACGCTGGAATCTGGATAATATCTGCCACTTCAGCGATAGGCTCTGCCTGCATGCTTTCATGTATATCTGTGATGATTTTATAGCCAAAATCCTTTTTTACCTTCTCTAGCAATAATAAGCCCTTTTCAAGCCCCGGACCTCTAAAACCATCAAGGCTAGTGCGATTTGCCTTATCAAAACTTGCTTTAAAGTAAAAGTCAATCTCTGTGTCATTGTGTGCAAACTCAAGCTCTTTTGCGATGCGATAAATATTTGCTTCATTTTCTATAACGCATGGACCACTCAGTAATATCATAATATGCTCCCTATAATATAAATTTTCAAGGCTATTATACAAAAAGTTAAACCCAATCTTATTTACAATGCTAAACAAGACGCAAAAGTGGTGAGAGACTCGCAAAATCAAGTGCGATTGCTTTACTATCAAAGCTATGATTGCTACTCATTGTAATAATATATATCAAATACTCACCATATTCTTTCTCTCTCTTTCGTATAAGCTGTATTTTTTTTGCCATAGATTCTATACTTGCAAATGGCATACATAAAAAGATCATATTTTGCGTTGTATCTATAAAATCACAATGATGACTATATTGCAGCTTAAAGCCCATTGACACCAACTCTAAAAATACCATATTTTCATACACTCGCACAAAATGTTTAGAATCTGCAAATTCACTTAGCGTAAAATCATAGAAATAAAGTTTATATTTCTTATTCGTATGTTGCGTATCAATATGCTTGCAAATACGCACGATATGATTTGTTTGCAAACTTTGCATTAAAGGATAGATTCTGTCTTTTGAGATTTTTATATGCTGCTTTAAATGAGTATAGATTCCATAGGTGCTTGTCTTTAAGGATTGCAAGGCTAACATATAGCTTAACGCTTTGGCTTCATCTTTTAAGCCAAACTGCATTGAACGCCATTTATATTCTCTCTTTTTATAATCTGGGAGTGAAAGCATTTCTATACTATTGCCATCTTTAATGAAGTTTGATAGTAAAACATCAATATTTAGATTCTTAGAATCCATACTTAGATATTCTTCAAAGCTTAATGGCAATAAAGGCAATGGGCTAAAATCGCTAGGACATGCCTGTATATCACCTATGTAGATACAAGGACAAGATACAGCTATATCATCACAATATTTTATTGAATCTAGAGTGATATTATCAACAATGAGTAATTCTAACTTTTGACTTACATTGTATAGGGCTTTTTTTGCATTTTCTATAAGAGTTTGTGAAAATAATGTAGCTAAATCCATGTAGAAAACATGCTGAAACTTTTGTGCATACCACAAAGCAAATGTAGTTTTACCGCTTTGTGGTGGTCCATATATAAAGGTTTTATCGCTGTTTATATTCACACTGCGTGGAAAAAAATGCTTTAGCTTTGGAATCTCAATAGACATATTTCACTCACACAAGATTCTAAAAATACTCATCATAAAGCAACTTTACACAAACAATAAGTGATACACCAACAACAAGGGGTTTGACTATCTTTATACCATAACGAAGTGCAAGTCTAGACCCAAGATTTGCGCCGATAAACTGCCCAGCACCCATAAGAAAGCCAAGCACCCATAGAATCTGTCCGCCTATGGCAAATACAAGCATAGAGGCAAGGTTTGAAGTGAAATTAAAAAGCTTTGCATGAGCTAATGCGTTTTTCAGTCCATATCCACCCAGCATGATTAAAGCAAGCATTAAAAATGAGCCAGTCCCCGGACCAAAAAAGCCATCATAAAAGCCAATCGCCCCAAGCACAAAATAAAGCAAAGCATGAGTGTAGCGGACATGACTTTGTTCTTCTGTAATCTTTGGAGAAAACAGAAAATAGAGTGCAAAGACAATCAGCAAAAAGGGGATACATTTCGCTAAAAATTGTGCTTCTAAAAACTGCACGAGCAGCGTCCCACCAGCCGCACATAAAAATACGCAAATAACAGGGGTAATATTATCTTTAAGAACGATATGTCCTTTTTTATAAAAGTGCATAGTCGCTGAAAAGCTACCAAAACAGCTTTGCAGTTTATTCACCCCTAGTGCTTGATGAGGTGGAATCCCTGCAAGAAATAATGCAGGGATAGTAATCATACCCCCACCCCCCGCAATAGAATCTATAAATCCAGCACAAAAAGCCGCACAAAATAAAATCACATAAATATCTAAGCCTAAATCTCCTAACATGTTATTCCTTATCGTTCTTCTATAAATTAATTGTATCACAACACATAGGATAAAACAAGTCATGTAGATTTTAAGTTGTAACTATCTTGCAAGTGCCTAATAGTCTTATGCTTCCCGGTATATGCCCTTTATCAAAAACAAAAGCTTTGCATTCCTTATCATCTTTTGGAATCTCTGCTTTTACTATCAAGTATTTTATAATCAAAATGATTATTTTGAAATATTTTATCTCTAGATTCATTTTTATCTTGATTTTGATTTTTTGTCAACCGTTTGGTTTATACTGGAAACTGGAAATATGAGGTCAAGTTTCAAAAAATCTTCAGCGTATAATAAAAATTCTCAATGGGTTTCGTGTAATATTTTCTACAATGTTGCACTTCATTGTAGGTTTTTACTCATATTTCATTACTATTTTTTTATATTTTATCATGTCGCCGTTAAGTAGTTTTGTGAGTACTTCTTGAGGTGTTAGCTCTATAACATTTTCTGTTTCTTTAATAAAACCCTCATAGCCATCATGCAATATGTTTTTTTTAAAAACTGATTTGCTCTCCCAATAATTTTATTTATTCTACTTTTAATCTAATAAATACATGAGAAGATATTCCATTTTCTCCATTTCATCTCTCTACAATAAGATAAGATAATCAGTTCCGATATCCTTACTAGCACTGTTATATTATGAGAACATTGGAATTTTATCGTCTCCTAAGCTTGTTGAGTGAGACATTGGTGCTAGATTGCAAATAATTGAAAGCTTTTATTTTAGAGTCTGCGTTTTCTTGCTTTTGCCTTTCTTTTTGTGTTTCTCTCCATCATATTTTAGATTCTTTATTTTTACATTCTAATGTGACATTAAGACTAGATTCTAAAAGAGAATGATTTAGTATTATAGGGGTAGAGTTTGCTAAGAAGATTTTCATGGTTTGCGTACCAGTGGGTTCCATGTTTAGAACTAAATAAGAGATGGACTTGGATTCTATAAACTCATCTTTAGAATCTAGTTCGCCAAAGGATAAAGGATTATTGCGAGGATGTGGTTGAGCCTAATAGAAGTTGAGAGTCTAAAAATATAGCAATATTATAATCTTGCAAACTTTGTTTATCCTGATCGGTAAGTGCGCATCCTCTAACAATAGTAGCACAATTAAGCACATTGTTATTGTCAGTGAAAATATTTTACATTTTAAAGAGCTATAAAGTCTTACAAAGATTTTTTTAGCACAATAATTAAAGGATTGGGTGAAAAAGCAACTCTTTGCTTAATTCCAGATGGGCTTTTGTAATCATTTGTGATATCAAATCCTTATGCAGTGCGATGGCTTGTAGTATTTGTGAAACAAGATTATTGTGGCTTTATAATGAAAGAGTTCCATTCTATTGCATTCGTCAAGCAATTCTTGATTACTTTCTAATTTATCAAAGAATGCTTTATCTAGATTTTTACATAGAGCTTTGCATCTTGTAATTGCACATTGAGTCTATCAATACATATAATTCTTGTATGTTTTTACTATATTTAATCCTTACTATATATCTTATCTCACTTAAGAGATACACAAGTAAAAAAAACTTTGTTGGTTTGTATTTTATCTTAATATATCACCATCAAATTGGGTTAAGTTAATAGGTATTACAATATTATCCCTACATACAATGTTTAAGACTTCATGGGCATTTAGAGCATAGCTAAATCCTACCCTTTCCCATATTTTTTCAAGTAACTGGGCTTAAGCTTCCATTTTTTTGTAAATCTGTTTTTGACAATTTGTCATAAAGTTCTTCCATGTCTGTATTTTTCATACAATCCTCATAAAACTTTTAGCTTTGCGGTGCTAAATTCTGCCCCCCACAAGGCTTATTAGTGTCACCCATGTCGCAACCTTCAATCCCAAAAGATATATCTGCATTAGATTGCTTATTTTTAAAAAATGCTGCATATATTTTTGCTTGATTAATGGGATAATCATTAAAAAGACAGCAAATATAATCCCCATCACTCTTACAATAACAAATCATAATGTTCCTAAAAATATGTAAAACAAGCATGTATTCTAGCAAAAAAATCATCATTTTTTTGCTAGAATACAGAAAAATATCATTAATTGTCTATAATGTTCAGCTTTTAGATGAAAACATTAGGCATTTGAGATTGTAGATTCTTTAATAGATAAACATAGGAAAAATATGCGATTAGATAAATTCTTAAATGCAGTCAATCTCACAAAACGAAGAGCAATAGCCCAAGATATGTGTGCTAATGGTGTTGTGCTTGTAAATGGTGTGGTATCAAAAAGCTCAAAAGAAGTTAAAGTAAATGACATTATTACCTTAAAGTTTTTGGAATCAACACATCAATATAAAATCTTACAAATCCCCACATTAAAAACTATACCAAAAAGCATGAAACATGAGTATGTTTTGGAGTTAGATTCTTAGAGAGATTGTTTTAAAGATTAAGTGAGATTTAAGATGAAACAGCAATTCTATTTTAAGTATTAATGCAGCAATTCTCTACTTGCGAATGTATGAAGTTAGTTCTTACAAGCTTGTTTATTTCGGCATCGTTCTGTTTTATATAAATAAAATCATTTTCTGCATACAAATACTTAGATTCCAATATTCTCAAGCTTTTTTTCATGCCACAACATACAACCTGATAACATACCTATATTAACTTCTATGAAAATATTCGTTGCAGCCTTAATTCTTATGGATTTATGCTTATCTTGCATAAAACTTTGGAATCCTACACAACACAACTAACCAAGTGTTCGTAAAAACTCAACGCAAGATCGCACACCAATGCCACTTGCACCACAAGGATTTATACCCCATTCTTTCTCTACATACGCAGGACCTGCGATATCGATATGTAGCCATTTATCCTTATATTCTTCTCTAATAAATTCAGCTAAGAATAATCCCGCAGTAATAGCCCCGCCATAGCGAGAGCTTGAAGTATTGCTTACATCAGCTATTTTAGATTCTATAAGCTTTTTTAAATGCGCGTTAAAGGGCAATGTATGAGCCAATTCGCCAGATTTCAAGGCAGATTCTACAAATTGTTGCTTTAACTTCTCATTAAAGCCCATAACGCCACTTGTATATTCCCCAAGTGCCACCACACACGCACCTGTAAGTGTCGCAAAGTCAATGATAATATCCGCATCTAAATCTTGTGCATAGCTCAAACAATCAGCCAATACTAACCTACCTTCTGCATCAGTGTTTTTCACCTCAATGCTTTTTTTCTCTCTTGAGATTAGCACATCATCGGGTCGATAGGCATTTTTACCGATAGCATTATCTGTTATCCCCATAATTGCGTGTAATTCGACATCAAGTCCTAGCTGCACCGCCGCTAAAAACGCACCAAGCACCGCACATGCACCGCCTTTATCAGCTTTCATTGTCGTCATATAATCAGCAGGTTTTAGGCTTAATCCACCTGTATCATACACTAGCCCTTTACCTACGATAACCACCTTTTTCTTTGGCTTTTTAGGTTTGTAGCTTAGGTGAGCTAGATATGCAGGATAGTTTGAGGCTTGATTTACCGCTAGAAATGCCCCCATTTTTTGTTCTTCCATGTATGAATTACTACGCAAAGTTGCATTTATTTCAGCATTTTTATATTTTTTTGCTAGTTTTATAGTCTCATTTTGAGCGAGTTCAGATAGAAATATTGAGTTTGCGATATTTGGCGGCGTATTTACCACATTACGCACAAAATTCACATTAGCACATATAATACTTACTTGCTCTAAAAGACTCTCTTTTAAGCCGATACAATGGATTGTAATCTTAGAATTTTCTTCATCGTCTCTTTTATGCTTATAGCCACTAAATTCATAACTACCAAGTAAAAAGCCTTGCAAAATGGCAATTTGCACACTCTCATCTAAGCCCTTAAAAGACAGACTTACTTCATCTAACTTAAGATTTTTCATAGATTTATATGCTGTGCTTATCGCATTTGCATAGCTTTCTGTCTCTTTATTTTCTAAACCTATATATAGAATCTTGCTACTTTGAGCAAAAAATACACCACTACCCTTATAACCACGCTCTTTTAATAGCGTGAAATCAGGGATTTTTTTGCTATTTTTAGAATCTTCTAACATTGCCTTATCAACAAATAGAATCTTAGCGCCTTTTTCCTCTTTGCTTATGACTAGATTGACTTTAGAATTGTATTGCATTAGCGTTTTTCCTTAGTGTGTTTTTTTCTCCACCATATAAATGTGGCAATAAAGCCTACAATTATAGCTAATAAAATAGCAAATAATAATAGATTCTCTTTGATTTTTGCAAAAACGCTTGTGATAATATCAAGTATTTCCGCACCAAAATACCACGCTGGAACGATTGTGATAGCTGCCCAAGCCCACGCTGATATAAGATTTATTAAAGCAAACTTTAGGGCAGAATATCGTGTCAAACCAATGCTTATAGGAATGATTGTCCTTAAACCATACATGTATCTTTGCACGAAAATAATGGGCCAGCCATATTTTTGCATAAGCCTACTTGCAAGGGCAAATTTACGCCTTTGACTGCGAAATTTCTTATGCACATACTCTTTTCTTAGCCTACCTATGTAAAAATAGATTTGATCTCCAGTAAAGCCTCCAAGCCCCGCGATAAAGATACACCAATACACATCTAAATGCCCTTGATGAGCTGCAATCCCTGCGAGTAAAAGCCCCCATTCTCCCTCCAAAATACTCCAACAAAATAAAATCACATAGCCCCAATCTTGCACATGATTTTCCCACAAAGATTTAATGCTTTCTTCAAATGAAAAATTTGAATTCTTCACATACAAAAAAAGCGAAATTGCTATGATGATAACAATGCTACCTACAATAATGCTTTTTAGATTCTGTTTTATTTTCTCCATATAAACCTGCCTTTTTTTAGATATGTGATTCTATAAAAAGATTTTAAACTCCGATTCAATTTAACAATCCCCCTCTGTTACCCCTATGCTTCCATTTTAATATGTCGTATATATTCATTGCTAATTAAACTATATTTCAATAAAATGTTAAAGCTCATGGCTATTCCATATAAAGTTGCCACATACTTGCCCATTTCCCAATATATTATCCTTTATTTAGAATCTAGTATTTGTGTTCCAAATCCTCTTTGCACTCAACACTCACTCAAACTTAAACCAGCTTCCAAACATTACTTCTCCTGCTCTTGCATTTTAAGAAAAAGCTCCCACTTGTATGCACTCTCAACAATCTTTGCGAGATTATTGTATTGTGGATTCCATTCTGTATTTTTTAGAATCTTTGCATTATCTGCGATAAGTATTGCTGGATCGCCTGCACGCCTACCTGTGGTATAGACTTTAAAATTATTTTTACTGACTTCTTTTACACACTCAATCACTTCCTTGACACTAAAGCCCATTCCATAACCTACATTAAATATCTCTCCAAGCGGTCCTACTGCATTTTGTAACAATTTATAAGCTTCAATGTGTGCCATAGACAAATCATCAACATGGATATAATCCCTTATGCAAGTGCCATCTTGCGTATGATAATTTGTCCCATAAATACTCATACCCTCTCTCTTACCTACCGCACATTCACATGCCACCTTGATAAGATGAGTAGCGTTCTTAACACGCTGTCCTAATGCCCTATCTGCTGTATAGTCATTTAGCATATTTGCCCCTGCTACATTAAAATATCGCAAAATCACATAATTGATCTTTGCAGATTCTGCTATGTCTTGCAACATAGTCTCCACCATAAGCTTACTCCAACCATAAGGGTTAATGGGCTTTAAGGGGCAAGATTCTGTAACGGGGATATGCTCTTCATTTGGCTCACCATACACGGCTGCTGTGCTTGAAAAGATAAAGTTTTTCACCTTATATTTCGCACAATATGAGAGTAATTGTAGTGTTTTAGAAGTATTATTTGTATAGTAAAGAATAGGATCTTCCACAGATTGTGCTACGCTGATAAATGCACCAAAATGCAGCACTGTATCAATTTTATATTGTTTAAAAACCTCTTCACAATTTGCCAAATCTTCACGCACCAGCCGCACTCTATCGCCAAATTGATGTTTCAAATATTCATAGTTTTTCAAAAAACCTGTTGAGAGATTATCTACAATAATGATTTCAGCTTCCGTATGCTGTAAAAAATGAAGCGCACAATGTGAGCCGATGTAGCCACAACCACCTGTAAAAAGTATCTTCATAATTTTCCTTCATATCTCAAATTAAAAACCTACATTATAACATTATAATGCTACTTTCAGTTTAACTCAATGGAGAGAAATATGGAATCTGTTTTTGATAATAAAACTTTAAGAATGTCAATCCTAGCGACACCTGAACATGTGAATTTTAATGGCGTAATGTATGGGGGCGATTTATTAAAAATGCTAGATGGCGTTGCGTATGCGTGTGCGACACGATATTGTGGTATCGGTGTGGTAACGCTTAGTGTTGATAGAGTGCTGTTTAAAAGCCCGATAAAAATTGGGAATCTTATTCATTTTCTTGCATCGATTAATTACACTGGCACAACAAGTGTTGAAGTCGGAATCCGCGTAGTAGCAGAGGATATTGCAAAGCGGACACTAACACATTGCAATAGCTCTTACTTTACAATGGTAGCCCTAGATTCTAATGGCAAACCAACAAAAGTCCCACCACTCACACCAGAAACCGAGGAAGAAAAAAGACGATTTGAGGCAGGGAGACTAAGGCGAGAAGTAAGCAAGGCAAAGCTAAAAAGTAAGAAGTAGGTTGAAAATATTATCTTTTTTTGTGAAATTCATTTTTATTCAAGCATGAAAGATCACTATAATGAGATCCCTTATCTAGCTTTTATTCAGCTGATTAATGCAAGTAAGTCAATAAGACTGATTTACCATGCTATTCCTTAAAAGCAAGGGATTATTTTATGAATAAATCATTGCTAGGAAATATCTTAGATAGTGTTTGATTGCAAAGTCCCTATGTTTTTTTAGTGAGTTTTGTTGTTTGATAGTTTTTTATCACATTAAACAAATAAAGGAGTATCTCTATACTTCTTTGGACTGATTTCAGCTTTAACTATAATAATGCCAAATATATAACCATCATTTTAACCAAAATGCTATCGCTTCCTATGCCTAAAATCTGTTTGCGTAAAGTTAGGACATTTTTTAAGTTTGCTTTTGTAGCGTGTGCTGTGGTATTTCTAATGGGCTGCAAGATTCTAATAAATTGTTGCAACTCAGCTATAAAATACATCAAGCCAATATTTTTAGAATCTTTTATACCATGCTTTGCAAAGTTATAGATATTTTGCCTAAAGGTATTTAAAAGGTGATTTAATGTGCCTAAATTTGGCATTATTAAAGCTTTAGAATCTAGCCATTCTTTTATACTAGATTCTATCCCTTGCACTTTGTATGTGTAATCGCCTATGCTATTTTGATTTTGACTTGTTTCAAATATATCTAGGTTTTTAAATAATCTCTTGCAAAATCGCCCTATCTCTTGCTCCATAGTCTTGCTATATAGCATCACAATGCCAGTGCAGTCATAGAGTGGATTGCCTTTATTTGCATGGTATTCTAGCTCGGCGTTAATAAGATTTTCAACAGAATCTGTTAGTAAATCATAAATCAAATTTTCACCAAAGATGAAGTCAATCAAATTTTTACGCATTTGAATTTGCTCTTGTGTTTTAAACATATTGTGATAATGCAGAATAGGCTGTTTATTTGCATGAAATGTAGCAAAATAATCCCTATGCTTTTTCATCGTGATTGCAAGTGGATAAGTATAGTCGTTGCCATAGAGTGCGAAAGTGCGATTATTGTGCGAGGTTTTAAAATTTGCCAAAAACATATCTCTCACATTTGCAAAATTATTTCTTACAAGTTCTTGCATATCACTTATCTCAAACCAAAACTCTACACAAAGCCCCTTTTCATCATAATATGCAGGGGCAGGGACATTTTTATCCTTAGATATAGAGACAACCTTACAAACATAAAGGCTTGCATAATCAGTAAGAAAAAGTTGCAGTGGATTCTGTGTGCTTGTTTGATTTATCAGTGTTTGCATGGAATCTGTTTGTGTAGATTCTATTGTGTTTATTGCCGTATGTTGCGTGTGTTTTATGGAATCTTTGCTGTGGGTTGTAGTATCGTTGTGGCTAGATTCTGTGTTTTTTTATTATTTAATACCGCTCCTACTCTTAATTTATTATTTCCTCTCCACTCACTAAACACATTGCCAAATGTTCTGTTTGCATTATTAGCCTCACCTCATGTTGTTTATAGATCCAACCTATCCTTGCCCCCCCTTACTTTATATTTTTATTTTCAGTTTCTATACTATCTTTTGTTTTCTATCTCGGTCTTATCTTGATTTTGTAAGTGTTGCAAGCAATCTTTTAATATGCAGAGCAATATTGTTTTACAAATGTATGAATGCTTTGCATGATGGATATATGCATTTGCATTTTGAAATTTTTCTCTAGCATTATCAACTTACATGTGAATACTTATCTATTACAGTGCATAAACCTTGTTATTTACTTATGTCTAAAAAAGCTTTGGATATACCTTGTTTGCAAGTATAGACTCTTGCATAAACTATCATTAGCAAATGTAGTGGCCGTTAATGCGTATTATCTGTCTCGTTGACTCTACAACTTTTTATTTCCCATGCATTGCTTACATTAGCATTAATATTATTATTTACATGCATAAACCTATCAAATAAGCCAGTATTATTTCTACATTGTTAAGTTACTTTTTACTCTACTTACTATTGGGCTGATTACTCTCGCTTTATACTAGTTTCAAAGGCCTATTATCATTCTTCTTAATTATGTAATATTGCATATTGCTTATCAATCATTCTCTATGAGATATCTTTTGTTATTTACCTCATAAGACATGTTTATCAGTATTTTGCATGTAGGGATATTAAGCTTTACTTAGCAATTAATGTAGTCTTTGTAAATATTGTATTTGTTTGGTTGCTTTAGTCTTTTATTTTGTTTAAACCTTAAGCTTTAGAGCATTTTATTATTCAAGCAACAGGCACTAGTCATATGTCAATTAAGAGTTAATCACGAAAAACAATATGCTCTTAACCAAGACTTTGCAAGTGTTACCTTATTTTATTTGGTTTTGTGATGAGTTTATTTAGTCTTGGTTATGGCTTGTTGGGCTCAAAAAAGGATACACAAAAAGTAAAAAGGCTTTTTTACTTAGTGTTTAGAGCATCGGTATTTTGGGCGTTTTAAGCTTGAAAAGTGTTATATCTGTAATTAAACATTAAGTGCCGATGCAATGGTGAATTTCTTAAATACAGATAGCTTTACACTTGGTGCGTATGTAGGCTTTGGGCTTGGCTATGGTATCACTGGTATTACAGGTCAAAAAGCAGCGATTGATATGGTTCTTGGCAATATGAACTACAATGGATTCAATATTCCTATCAATGTAGGTATTGCAGCGACTTTTGCAGGATCTCATAAAGTAGAAATCGGTGCAAAAATCCAAGCCCTATCAGCTGGATATAGCTCAAAGACTAAGAATGATAAAAGCGAAATGCTAATGAATACACATGTGATTAATGTAGGTTATTCTTACATTTTCTAATGTTTTATAGGGCTTAACCTTTATTTGTTCTGCCTTATTTTGTTTCAACCTATTTGTTCAGTCTTACAACCTTACATTATTAACATTCCATTCCCACTTTTAAAGTGGGAATCTTTTGTATTCTAAACTTGCTTTTTTATATTAATTTAGAATCTCAACCATTTGGGTGGGTGCAGGGCGTAGGGGTGCAAGATAATGAGAATTTAGAATCTTGCTTAGTTTGTGCTTATTCATTGAAATAACCTTATTGTAATATGGATTAAGCAAGTATATCATAATCCTTTGACAGCGTTATGATATAGATTCTAAAAACTTATTCATCACTCACTCCTTATGTAAATTTAAACAACACGCAAAACCCTACTTCGCCTTTGCTCTCTTACGCATATTTGGCTCTAGAATCTTCTTGCGGATTCTAATATTTTGCGGTGTTACCTCTAAAATCTCATCATCTTCTATCCACTCTAATGCTCTCTCTAGTGTCAGTTCTCGCGGTGGCACAAGCTTAATGGCATCATCACTCCCACTTGCACGCATATTTGTCAAATGCTTTGCCTTAATAGGATTCACATCTAAATCATTATCCCTACTATGTTCGCCTATCACCATTCCCACATATACCTTTGTTTGTGGTGCGATAAACAACACGCCACGTTCTTGGATATTAAAGAGTGAAAATCCTGTCGCCTCGCCATTTTCCATAGAGATAAGTGCCCCATTTTTGCGCGATTCTACATTGCCGCTAAATGGGCGAAACTCCAAAAAGCTATGATTCATCACACCCTCGCCCTTTGTGTCAGTCAAAAACTCGCTACGATACCCAATAAGCCCACGAGCTGGAATCTCAAATTCTAATCTCGTGTAGCCATCGCTCATAGGATTCATCGCTTTCATTTCTGCCTTGCGTTTGCCTAGCTTCTCAATAATGCTTCCGCTAAAATCCTGCGGTGTATCAATGACTAAATGTTCAAATGGCTCACATTTCACGCCATCAATCTCTTTTACAATCACTTCGGGGCGAGAAATACTAAACTCAAAGCCCTCACGCCTTAGATTCTCTGCCAAAATAGTGATTTGCAGCTCCCCGCGTCCGCTTACTTTAAACTTACCCTCACCCATTTCCTCACAGCGCATTGCGATGTTGGTTTGCATTTCTTTTAAAAGCCTATCTTTAATTTTATTTGCCGTTACGTGTTTGCCCTCTAACCCCGCCAATGGGCTATCATTCACCGCAAAATACACGCTCATTGTCGGCTCTTCTAAGTGCATAGGATCAAGGGGCATAGGATTATTAGGACATACGATAGAATCCCCAACATCTACGGCATTAAAACCTGCAATCGCCACAATATCCCCCGCTTCAGCAGATTCTATCTCTGTGCGTGCTAGTCCCATAAAACCGATGAGTTTGCTAATGCGCCCTGTTTCCTTTTCGCCATCGCTTTTAGCAAGCATTACATTTTCGCCCTTTTTCACGCGTCCATTAAACACACGTGCGATACCAATTTTTCCCACATAATTATCATAATCGAGTGTGAAAACCTGCATTTGCAGCGGATTCTCACTTGAGCCACTTGGCAATGGCACATATTCTAAAATCGCCTCAAAAAGCGGTTCAAGGCTCTTTTTCTCATCATTTAAATCTTTTATCGCATAGCCATCACGAGCTGCTGCATAAATCACAGGAAAATCAAGCTGTTCATCACTCGCTTCCATTGATACAAACAAATCAAACACTTCATCTACCACCCTATCAGGCTCGGCAGCGGGTTTATCGATTTTATTCACCACCACAATGGGGCGGATTCCAAAGCCTAGAGCTTTTTTGACAACAAATTTTGTCTGCGGCATAACGCCCTCTTGCGCATCAACAAGCAATAACACGCCATCAACCATTTTAAGCACCCGCTCAACTTCCCCGCCAAAATCAGCGTGTCCGGGCGTGTCAATAATATTAATTTTCGTGCCTTTGTAGGTAATGGCAGTATTTTTTGAAAGGATTGTGATGCCTCTTTCTCGCTCCAAATCGTTAGAATCCATTACCCTTTCATCAACCTGCTCTCTCTCGCCAAATGTCCCAGACTGACTTAAAAGCCCATCTACTAGTGTAGTTTTGCCGTGATCCACGTGTGCTATCACAGCGATATTTCGTATATTTTGCATTGTGTTTCCTTATGTGTAGTTTAAATTAAAGCTAAAATAAAATAAATCACTGATTATGACATAGTTATATTAAGATTTGTTAAAGTGAAGTGAGAATGTGCTTTGAGTATGGAAACTTATTTTATTGTATGTACATCTTTAAAAAAGATTTTCATGTTAATGCTGTGTTTAATGCTAGAAAAACTTGGGGTTTTGCGCTATTGTATGAAAGAGTATGCATTAACTCCCATATTTAGAATCTGTGTGATATCTAGAATCTAAATTATAGCGAATGAGGGGGTTAGAATGAGTGATTAGCGTATGGAACTTACTCTACTGGGCACACATAACCACCAGAACATGCATTGGGGCTGCTTATAGCGGACGCATCATTCCTTGATAAAGCCTTGCCGTTTGTGCATTTACCTGAAACAAACTTGTCATTAGTGTATTTTATCGTAGCAACTAGTTTTGTATTTACAAAAAGTTGTGCTTCACCCTCTTTTTTACCATTGACATAAGGCACCTTTGACACTCCCACCCATGCACCCTCACAATATAGCATGAAATCTTCAACAACGCCATGTATCTTTCCGTTTTTATAGGGAGTGTCTGTATAGGATTCTTCACCCTCAATCATCTCTATACACCCACTCATTTTATCCTGTTTGGTCTCACATACTTTTAGCTCTTCACCATACGCAATACTTGCTATACATAATGTAGCTATACTGCCAACTAAAGCCTTTTTAATCAGTCCAAGAGATTTCATCTGCTGCCTTTCAATTTGAAATATGATTCTTACATAGAATCTGTGGTGATTCTACAAAAAAAATCAAGTTTTTTTAGGACATTTATCGTAAAAGTAGAATAAATATAATTGATTCATTATAGATTCTGTATTTTAGTGTTATTTTAAAATAGTTTTATAGAATCTAGACTTTAGCTTTTTTGCCTAGTTAAATGAAATTCTATCTACTCTTTTTTAGAATCTTTTGTATTCTTAGATTCTGTAAAATCTTTAGAATCTAGAGAATCTTTTAAGTCTGTATTGCCTAGTATAGAATCTTTTTTATAAGATTGTCTTGTGTCTTTTTGCTTATCATGCGGTAATTTTGTCTCATCAAATGAAAAGACTGGCAAACTAAGCTCATAATGCAAAGCAATCACACGAAATGAAAAGCCGAAGATTAGCGTAATAATAACGGCAATATCGTTAGGAATAGGTGTGTAAAAATAAAGGCAATAATACAGCATACAAGCGACAATAGACACGCTTGCATAGAGTTCTTTTTGAAAGACAAGTGGTATTTTATTACACAAAATATCGCGTAAGATTCCACCAGAAATGCCCGTTACAACCCCAGCGATAACGCAAATCACAAAGCCAAAGCCATGCTCTGCTGCCTTATCTACGCCGATAATGCTAAAGGCGATTAAGCCTACTGCATCAAGCAACAAGAAAAGCCGACTAAGGTTAGCAAAAAAGTATGGAATGCGAGTTGTAAGCATACTAAAAAAGCATAGCATGATGACATATTCGGGGTGTTTTACCCAAGTCATAGGGTGCATATTGAGTAAAATATCGCGTATCGTCCCACCGCCAATAGCCGTTACTAAGGATATAAGCAAAACGCCAAAAAGATCCATTTTATATCTACCAGCTGCTAATGCCCCTGTGATAGATTCTGAAACGATTGCTATAATATAGAGTATTTGCAATATCATGTGTTATTCTCTTAACTTTTAAGTCTTAAACTTTGAGATAGAATCTTCTAGTAATTGTGCCTTTTGTGTCATTTCATTTACGACATCATGGATATTATGCCCTACTGCTTGCGTGCTTTCACTATGCGACATCATATCATTCATCATGGTGTTTAGATCGCTTGTGCTTTGCACGATAGCATTATTTATCTCTTTTAGCTTTAGTGAATTGTCTTTTGTGATTTTTAGCTTATCTTTTGTATCGTTTGCATGTATGATTAAAGGCTCTGTGGTATCTGTGATAGTTCGCATAGAATCTGCTACTGCAATGATTGTATGCTGCATGTCGTTTATACTTTGTGTTACAAGATTGACATTACTGCTGATTTCGCTGAGTGATTTTCTCGTGCATTCTGCGAGTTGCTTTACCTCATCTGCTACGACTGCAAAACTTCTGCCATGCTCTCCAGCCCTTGCGGCTTCTATTGCGGCATTTAGTGCTAATACATTTGTTTGGTCTGAAATATCATTAATGATAGATATAACTTCTCTAATGTGATTTGCATGTGTGGTTAAGTCATCGACATGGGCTACTACGCTTTCTTGATTTCTAGCTAGTTCTGTAATGAGATTGATAGAATCTTGAAGTTTTGTAGTAAATTCTACTAAAGTCGCTTCTGTATCATCAATATCATGGATTGTATGACTTGTAGTTTGTTCTACAATGTCTAGCTGTTTGCCTACTTCATGTGTGAGAATATTGACTTTATCTACAAGCACAAATTGCTTATCTGCATTTTTTGACAAAGTTTCAGCGATTTCTGATAGCATAAGGCATGTTGTAGTATTCTCTTCACTCACACCTTTGCTGAGTGATATAGTATTTTGTATCGTTTCTATAAAGCGATTTACATAGGTTGAGGTGATTCCCACTTCATCTTGACTTTTAATGGCGATTCGTTTTGTCAAATCACCACTCCCACCTTCTGTTAGATCCTTTGCCATATCTCTTAGATTATTCAGCGGTTTTACCAACTCTCTCTCAAAAAAGACATATAATCCAACAAGAGCAAAAACTCCAGCCCCAATCATTGTGAGAAGCAGATAGGTTTGTGTTTCATCGATTTGGTCATACATACTGCCTAAAGATATATTAAGATCTAACACGCCAAGCACATCGCCTTGCTTTACATTTGCATGACACTCAAGGCAGCTTTCATTGGCAATAAGGGGCTTTTTAAGAGTAAAACTACCCTTATGTGTGCCACTATCAAGATATTGCTCCTTTGTGCTAAATATCTTTTCTATATCAGCAGGAATGCTTTTAGAATCTCTTTCTCCCCATATTTCATCAATGCTTTTTGCCCGATATATTGAGATAGATTCTATACCTTCAATCTTACTTGCTTCTTCAATACCTGCGTCCATGACTTCTCGCACACCGATATTCATACCCATGCGTATAGTTTGAAATACAGAATCTCCAATCATCTGTGCGATTTCTTTTCCTTCTTTTGCTGCCATTTTATTAAAACCATTTGCAATGGTTAAATAAAGCCCACCAAACCCACATACAATAAAGATAAAAAGTGTAAAAAGCACTTTAGAGCGAAAAGTCTTTAGCATAATATCTCCCACTTACTAATTTTATTCATCATCTTTATCAAGCGTAAAGGTAACTCTTGCTGGGGCTTTCTTTTTGCCTACAATATTGGCATAATCCCCACTACCAGATAGCACTATCTCATCGCCTTTTAATACATTTGGTTTGCCTATCTCTTCTACAAAGGCATTATCATACAGCCTGTATTCATTTTGCTTTACTTGATATACAAGTCTATTTGATTTACCTTTTAACTCTCTTTTATCTGTTGTGATAATGCTAAATCTTACATTACCTATGGCTTCATATTTTAAAGGCTTTCTTGCCTTATCCGTATAGACTATGACTTTATCAGCAAAGAGTCTATCACTCCCTTTTTTAATATCTACATCACCTGTAATAGTCGTTACATTCCCAACGCTTTGAAAGTTCTGTGCCACAATGTCAATCACATCGGGTTTTGCTGCATACATAAGATTTAATGCAAAAATACATAGAATCATATAGTATCTTTTCATTTCTATCCTTTATCTTATAAGTGTTGTTTTAATATTTTTTGCTTTGATAATATCTGTTTCTTTATCATAGAATATGTTTTCCCCATTTGTTGTCATATCTGTATCTTCTATGAAAAATTTCCCTTTTCCTATGAATACTTCTGTTAGCGTATTATATACACCTTTTTCTGAAAAAAACTTTCTGTCTGGACTTTTTGTATAATTGATTCCATTTACAAAGTCGTATTCATCACCTTTATGCCATACTTCCTGTCCCTCTAGTGTCTCTGTGCTTAAATCCTCATTAAAGCGACTGCCAAAAAAGTCAATATATACTTCCTTATCCTTATATTGCATGCCCTTACTTGCTTTTACAATCATATCGACATGCTCTGCATTAAAGCGATGCAAGGTAAAATCAAACATTTCAAGCTTTGGAATCTCTTCTGCATAATCATATAGAACGCCTTTTTGCTTAAAAAGTAGTAATGAAGCAAAGCTAAACAATAAAAGGGCAATAAAAAATACAAGAATATAATCTATATTATGTAAAAATATCTTAAACTTTATATATTTTTTGAGTATGAAAATACGCCATTTTGTAAGCTCTTTGCCCCGCATAAAAGCCATATTCTAACCTTTGTAAATATCTTAAAATTCTAATAAGCAAAAATTATACACAATTAAATAATAAGCATACCATCGCCATAGGAATAGAATCTATATTTATTTGCTATTGCTTCTTCATAGATTCTAAGTGTTTCTTCTCTACCGATAATGCTACTTACAAGCATTAATAGACTTGACTTTGGTAAATGAAAATTTGTAAGCAAAGCTTTTACTTTTTTAGGTGGATTAAATGGATTTAAAAAGATCGCATTCTCGCCTATAATATCACTTTCTATTTGTGCCACATTCTCTCTTATAAGCCATTCTACACTACGCATAGCAGTCGTGCCAACACATAGAATCTTTTTAGATTCTAGAATCTTTTGTGCTTCTTGTTTTGCGATTATGCAAGATTCTGTGTGTATTTTATGTTTTAATATATTCTCACAAGTTATAGGTTTAAAAGTGCCTGCACCAACATGCAGGGTTACAAACGCATGATTATAGTTTTCTTTTAAATATTTAAACATAGATTCTGAAAAATGCAGGCTTGCAGTGGGTGCTGCTACTGAACCTTCACTTTTAGCAAAAATGCTTTGATAATCTTTAGAATCTTTTTCTGTGCTTTCTCGTTTCATATAAGGTGGTAAGGGGATATTGCCACATGTTTGCAACAAGGATAAAACCTTTTCTTGTGATAGAATGTTTTGTTTTAATTGTTTTAATGCTAGGAGTTTTTGTAGATTTAAAGTGTTGTTTAAAACTTTACTACTATTTTGAGTGGAATCTTTATTGTTATTGTGGTTTTTGTTGTTTTGTGTTGAGTGATTTTTTAGATTTTCATTGTTATTTTGAGTTAAAGTCTTGTTTAGAGTGAAATCATTATGTAAAGTAGAATTATTTAGGGCTAAATTATTTTGCATATTTAAATCATTATGTAATGCTAGATTATTTGTTGTAGTGAAATTGTTTTGTAAATTACTCTTTAAACTAAACTCATCATTTAGTGTAAAAAAGGAAACGACTTTATATCCATCATCTTTTATATCTACTACTTGTATAAATACATTTGTATTGTTATATTGCAATGTAAATATATCATGCAATTTTGCCTTACCTTTTATTTGGACTAAATGAAGATTATTAGAAAGGTGTTTATGATAGAATATCTCTCTTTTTGTTGGGAGTATTAAGTCGTTTAGAATCTGTGTTTTATGAAGAGATTCTAAAGAGAGTTTATTTGCAAAAAGTCTTGCATTTATTACCCTTGTATCATTTAACACGATGAGATAATCTTTTGGGATATAGTTAAATAACTCATAAAATGTCGTATGTGTTATTTTACCATTATGATAGATTAAGAGCTTAGCATTTTCTTTTGGTTTGATAGGCTCTGTTGCAATCAAATCATTTGGTAATGTAAAATCATAACTTGATAAATCTAAATCTTTTGACATGGGGTTTAATTCCATATAGTTTTCTTAATGTGTTTTGGATTCTATATTGTTAGCTTGGCTATTACCTAAATTTAGTGATATCACCTTAAAAACCTGCTTGAAAATACTTTAACCTACTTGTCTATATTTTCATACAAGATTCCAATTTAGCAATTATACCTTAAAATCCATAACCCATTCAAACAGCTGAAATCTAAACCTTTTCTATTTGATTAGCAACAGGAGTTTTGGCTACATTCTGTGAAGATTCTATATTCGTGTCATCCTGCGTATTTGAATCCATTTTTACGCCATTACTATTATTCATAGATATTTGATATTCCGCTATTATTCTTGCGTTCTGCTTAGTGTTGTTACAAATTGCTCTAAAAGCCTTTTGCTTTCATTAATCTCTTCTCGCATTCTATAAATCTCTATATCTTTTTCTTCGCCTTGAGCTTTCAAGGTGCTAATCTCTAAGCCCATTTGTGAGATTTTCTCTTCTTTTTCTAATAGCTTAAATTCTAAATCTTCGATTTTTTTATTATGCTTTGTTTCAAGTAGCTGCTTTACTTCATGGACTAATGGTAGTAAGCCTACGCCTTCTTTTTGCTGCGTGGTGTTAGATGCTGTGCTAGATTCTGTATTCTGCGTATTTTCGCTGTAATTATTGTGATGATTTTGCATGACTTCTCCTTAAGGCAATAAAATTTCTGTATAATTGTAGCTAAAAAAGGTGTAATGATGAAAACAAATCTATTTAATTTAACCTCAAACTACAAACCAGCAGGCGACCAGCCACAAGCTATAAATTTCCTATGCAAACAGATTAATAATAATGAAAAATATAATACTTTAATAGGCGTTACAGGCAGCGGTAAGACCTTTAGCATGGCAAATATTATACAAAAGCTCAACATGCCAACACTTATAATGAGTCATAATAAGACACTATGCGCCCAGCTTTATAGCGAGTTTAAAAGCTTTTTTCCGCATAATCATGTTGAATATTTTATCAGCCATTTTGACTACTATCAGCCAGAAGCCTACATTCCGCGTAGAGATCTATTTATAGAAAAAGATAGTTCTATTAATGATGAGTTAGAGAGGCTGCGTTTATCGGCTACGACTTCACTTCTTGCCTATGATGATGTGATAGTTATTGCTAGTGTATCAGCAAACTATGGTTTAGGAAATCCCAGTGAATACCTCACAATGATAGAAAAGCTAGAAGTCTCTAAAACCTATCAGCAAAAAAGGCTTTTAACAAAGCTTGTAGAAATGGGCTATACGCGTAATGAAACAAGCTTTGAGCGTGGCTGTTTTCGCGTTAAAGGTGAAGTGGTGGATATTTTCCCTGCGTATAATGAAGTGGAGTTTATACGCATTGAGTTTTTTGGTGATGAGATTGAGAGAATTGCGGTATTAGAATCACTTGATAATACTTTGGTAAAAGAGCTAGATTCCTATGTGCTGTATGCGGCAAATCAGTTTATCGTTGGGGAGAATCGCTTGAAAAATGCGATTGTAGAGATAGAGCAGGAATTGCAAGAGCGATTGAAATTCTATGAAAGTGAAAATCGAATGTTAGAATATGAAAGGCTAAAATCTCGCACAGAATTTGACCTTGAAATGATAAAGGAAAATGGCATTTGCAAAGGTATTGAAAACTATGCGAGACATTTAACGGGTAAAAAGCCCGGCGAGACGCCTTTCTCACTGCTTGATTATTTTGAATATAAAAAAAAGCCCTATCTATTAATCGTTGATGAGAGTCATGTGAGTTTGCCACAATTTGGCGGTATGTATGCGGGGGATAGAAGCCGCAAGGAAGTGTTAGTAGAATATGGCTTTAGACTGCCTAGTGCGCTTGATAATCGCCCATTGCAATTTGATGAGTTTATTAATAAAAAGGCTAACTTTTTATTTGTATCTGCCACACCAGCAGAGCTAGAGCTATCACTAAGCAAAGATAATGTATGTGAGCAGCTTATCCGCCCGACAGGACTGCTTGACCCAGAGTTTGAAGTAAGAGATTCTAGAATCCAAGTCAAAGATTTATTAGAAGAAATAAAAGTTTGTGTTGAGCGAAAAGAGAGAGTATTAATCACGACTTTAACCAAAAAAACGAGTGAAGAACTCGCAAAATACTACGCAAAAGAGGGCATAAAAATCGAATATCTACATAGTGAAATAGATGCGATAGAGAGAAATCACTTGATACGAAATCTGCGTTTAGGTGTATTTGATGTATTAGTAGGGATAAATTTATTGCGGGAGGGGCTTGACTTACCAGAGGTTAGCCTAGTAGCGATTATGGATGCGGATAAAGAGGGCTTTTTACGCAGTGAAACAAGCCTTATACAAACGATGGGCAGGGCTGCTAGAAATGTAAATGGTAAGGTGATTCTATACGCAGAAAAAATCACAAAATCCATGCGTAAAGCTATGGATACAACGACTTATAGACGCAAAAAACAAGAAGAATTTAATAAAAAACATGGAATCATTCCAACTTCAGTAAGCCGCAATGTAGAAGAGGAATTAAGACTAGAAGATAGCACAAAAGTCTATGATAAAATGAGTAAGAAAAACAAAATCCCAGCAAAAGAAAAAGAAAATCTTATCAAAGACTTAAAAATAAAAATGCTTGAAGCAAGTAAACGACTTGACTTTGAAGCGGCAATACAACTAAGAGATGAAATCGCTAGATTACGAAGTTTGTGATGATTTGTTTTATGTGTTTGTCCTAGTGAATGTTTTTATTTGGAAAGGAAACATATTTTATAATGAATGATCATAAGGGTGATTTTAGAATCCTAATCCACATAGGTAAATACAAGGCTTGGTGTGCAAAATAGATTTAATCTCATTCAAACACAACCCTCAAAACAGACCCTAAAGCATTTAACATACAACAAAATACCAAAAACTATAAATTACAAGCTACAATATTTGCTTACAAATAATCTATAATAAAATAGCAAGGAAATATATGTTTTTTTGGTTTGTTGCCCTAAGGTATCTAAAGCCCACGCTTGTGATTTTATGCGGACTAGAGTTTTTCTTTATCTGTGTGGATAGTCTGCAATATTTTGATGCCCTAGCCCAATCTGCTAATAATGCGATATGGTTTCTTGCATTTGATGCGATGTATGCGTTTAATTATGTTTTGCCCCTAGCCCTTTTGCTTGGACTTATTGTATTCTACATTAGCCTTATTAAAAGCAATCAGTATGTAGCTTTGCTATCACTTGGATACTCACGCAGGAAGATTTTTTATCCCCCTTTTCTTATCATTAATCTTGTCGTGTGTGGTTATATTGGCTTAAATGCGACTGATTTTGTATATGCGCAAGAAAGGGCAGATAATATTGTGAGTAGCAGTAATAATGCTGATGTTTCTAAAGATTTATTTATCCGCTATAACACTGATTATGTGTTTTTTGAGAAAGTATATCCACTCTTACAAAAGGCTGAAAATATACAAATCTATCACACAGAATACAAAGATTCTAGGAAGCTTGTAAGTATAACTCGTGCAAAAGAGGGCTATTTTCATAATGATGAATGGGAGCTTTTAAACCCGCAGGTTTCAATATTACCCACTAGCTATGACTTAGGCGATAAGGGCATGATAACCACAGGGCATGATTCCACAACTACACTAAAGGGCTTTAAACCAAAAGTGCTTGATACATTTTACAAAAACAAACCTGCCATATCCATTACTGACGCATTTTATTCATTACAGATTCTCATGCAAGAAGGAGCAGATACAGCACGCACAAGAGGTGTGCTTTATACCCTTGCTGTTACGCCATTTTTTATCAGTATGCTTTGTGTTATCATTGCATATTATGCCCCGCCACTTGCACGATATGGGAATCTTGCCATGCTTGGAGTGAGCCTTAGTGTGCTATCTTTGATGGTATGGGGTGTGTTTTTCTCACTTGGTAAATTAAACGCTAATGCTGTTTTTATACCAGAATTCAGTATGCTTGTGCCACTTGGAATATTATTAGTTGTTAGTATTGTTTATTACCGCAAGTTAGATGAGATATAATCTTGTAATTTACAAAAAAATATTTTTTGGCAAAAATACCAAAGATTGTATGCTAGTGGGGGGCTCCATGATTTAATGCACTTGGTTTTCATTATTCTTAAGTAGCCCTAACTCTATATTGTTTGGAATCTAATAAAGCTAAAAAGTTTCCAATTTACCTAATCTTCAAAGTAATGAGTGCAATCAAGTTTGACAAAATAGCAATAATCCAAAATCGCACGATGATTTTATTCTCCGCCCAGCCTTTTGCTTCAAAATGATGATGGATTGGTGCCATTAAAAAGATTCTTTTTTGTCGCAATTTATAGCTACCAATTTGCAAAATCACAGAAATAGTCTCAATCACAAAGATAGACCCCATAAGGATTAATAGAATCTCATTCTTTGATACGATGGCACAATATGCGATAAAGCCACCCAAAGCTAAACTCCCACTATCACCCATAAAAACTTGTGCGGGATGGCAGTTATACCACAAAAAGCCAAAGAGCGCACCTATCATTGCAAGACTTAATACCATGACTTCACCAGAATCTATGATATGGGGCCAAAGCAGATATTTTGCCATCTCGACATTGCCGCCGACATACACAAATACACTCAACGACGCAAGCGCACAAATGCTAGGAATAGTCGCTAATCCATCGAGTCCATCGGTTACATTCACCGCATTTGTAGTCGCTAGAAATACAATCACCCAAAAAGCAATCATAAAATAAGATTCTAAAGTAATTAAGGGCTTTTTAAGCATGGGAATGTAAAAATCCGTGCTTAAGCCAGACATATACAGCCATACACTTAAAATGAGAGCCACACAAGCTAAAAGCAAAAATTTTGCTCTTGAACTCATTCCAGCATTACTCTTTGCTGAAATCTTCATATAATCATCTCTTGCACCAATAAGCATGAAAGTAATAAGGCAGATTAGCCCGATTTGCACATAAGAATTGCTAAGATTTGCACAAAATAGACTTGATATAACCGCAGAAAATACAAATACCAAGCCACCCATAGTCGGCGTGTCTTTCTTATTTGCATGTGCTTTTATAGATGATGAAATGGGCTGACTAGCCTTTTTAGCCTTAGCCCATGCGATAAAAAGCGGCATACAATACACACTCAACAAAAAGGCAATAAAAAAGGCTAAACCAGAACGAAAAGTAATGTATTTTAATAGTGTAATATTTAAGATTCCATGCAATTCATAAAACATAAACTTCCTTAATGTGTCGATAAAAGTTAAAATGGAATTCTACTATATTACTGCGTGTTTATGGTGTTTTCTCTTTATAAAAGATTAAATTATTGTTCTAAAATTTTTTACATTGTAAATGGGTCGCCAATCTTATTAACAATAAATATACGAAGTTGTTACTGACAATAATTTGATATAATACGCCCTATTTCATTCACATTGAGGATTTATTATGAAACTCTCGCTTGTTGTCCCCTGCTATAACGAACAAAAAAGTTTAGAATCTTTTAGCAAAGAGATTTTTAGCATTTTAGATTCTATCTCTAAAGATCACAGCAATACTACTCTCACATTTGAGTGTATTTTTGTAAATGATGGTAGCAAGGATAATACAATAGAATTGCTACTTGCCTTAAAGGCTATGCAGTCTTATTCCCCAAATGACAAAGATTTGGCAGTCCATAATGAAAACATTATAGAATCTAAGCAGTCTATAACACAAGATTCTAATCCCTATAATCTCACTATGCCACCAAACAATTGTGAAATAAAAGTGATTGATTTTACACGCAATTTTGGCAAAGAAGCGGCTATGTATGCAGGGCTTAAAGAAAGCAGCGGTGATTGCGTTGTGATTATGGACGCTGATTTACAAGACCCACCGCTTTTATTGCCACAAATGTTTAAAAAATGGTTGCAAGATGAAGCAGATATAATCTATGCTAGACGCATTAATCGTGCAGGTGAAGGATTTATAAGATCAAGGCTTTCAGAAGGTTTCTACACATTGCATAATCTTATCTCATCAGTGCATTTAGAATCTGGTGTGAGAGATTTTAGACTGCTTGATAGGCAAGTTGTAAATGCCCTGCTTTCCATGGGTGAATATCATAGATTCTCAAAGGCTATGTTTGAATGGGTGGGATTTAGAAAAATTGGCTTAGAATATGAGAATATTCCGCGTCATCAAGGCAGTAGTGGTTGGAGCTTATGGAAGCTTTTTAAATATAGTGTTGAAGGCTTTATTAGCTTTAGCACCATGCCTTTGCGTATTGCTTTTATACTTGGTTTTGTGATGAGTTTATTTAGTCTTGGTTATGGCCTGTATGCTATTATTGGTGCTTTGTGTTTTGGGAATGTTGTGCGTGGTTGGACTTCGCTTGTTGCTTTAATCGTATTTATTGGTGGTATGCAGCTTATCATTCTTGGAATCATTGGTGAATATATCGCTAGGATTTATGAGCAAGTAAAAAGGCGTCCAATTTATATCAAACGGCATGATAGAAAAGCATAATCAAAAGATTCTCAATTGAGATATAAAAAGATTTGAAATTAATGGAGACAATTCAATGCAAAAATCAGTCGTGAATAAGTCATGGTTACTCATTTATTTTCTTCTATTTCGATTTAATCTAAAAGTGCTATGCCAAAAAGTTATATAGAGTTAAAGAGGTGTTTATATATAGCGTTGGGTAGTTTAAAATACAAAGGCTATATAAGTAGCTACAACCACTAAAAGTATCTCTCACCCAAGCAAGATTTCGCAACACACCCCTACACAAAATGTTGCAAATACATAAGCTGTCCTATGCTAATGCTATAATCGCTACATGGAAGTTTTGGGAAAAAGGCTTTTATACTATGCGTATGCAAAAGCTTTTTTACCCGTATGCAAAGGGCGTAATTTGCAAATACACCGCCACCAAAAAAGGCATAATCTGTACCAATACACTTTAAAGATTCTAAAATACAATACGCAAGTGTATCTATGAATCTAGCAGCTATTACATCGCTATTTTTACCTGTTTGCTTATCTTTAAGCATTTCTTCTATACACTCACTCATATCGATCATATTTTGTGTGATATGAAAGGGATATGGATTATAGGGCATGTTAGAGAAAGTTTGCATAAGGGTATCATAGTTGATTGTCTCGTTTTTATGTCTGAGTATATCATAGGCGAGTTTGAGTGTATTTGATGCGATGAGTTCGCCACTTTGTGCCTCATAAGATAGCCTTTCTAAGCCCAAAATAAATCCCGCTATATCAAACAATCTTCCAGCAGAGCTACACAAAGGGCTATTAAAACCTGTGTTGTGCAGTGCTTGTAGCGCTTTGCGTTCATTCTCATCATAGCTAGATTCTATAAAATCTTTAAGGGGGGCTATATCATTACAGATAGCATAGCTATAAGCAAGTCTTTTGCAGTCTTTGATATGCTTTTCACCACCAAGTATTCTAAAGGGTTTGAAATGCAAGATTCTCTCTACCTGTTTAGAATCTCCACATAGAAACTCACCGCCCCAAAGTGTGCCATCATCACCCATTCCACTCCCATCAAAGATAACGCCAACCCCCTCTTTCATGCTAGATTCAAGTAAAAGGGCATTAAAATGTGCGTGATGATGTGCGACTTGAAAGAGCGGGATTTTAGAATCTTTTGCTATCTCTTTTGCGATCTGTGTGCTTATGTATTGATTGTGAATATCTGCGATTAAGGCTTGTGGTGTGCCATAGATTGTGCTGAAGTAATCATAAGTTTTTCTAAAATTTGCTATATTGTGGGGGGTAAATAAATCACCCATATAGGGACTTACTATAATATGATTGTGAAATCCAAAGGCAATCGAGCTTTTTTGCATTGCACCAAATGCAGCGGATAATGTGTTTAAATGGAAAATCTTTGGGTTGAGATTTGTTATTTTAGGATTGTTTGTGTGAGATTTACTTTGACAAGGGGTATTTGCATGGTTTGCATTTGAACTAAAGTTGCTTGAATGAATCGCATCGCTTGTAATATGCAATGGTGCAAATCCACGAGATATACGCATAGCCCTTATGCTTAGAGAATGTGAGTTGATTTGTGTGTTATGTGCTAGATTTATAGAATCTAGATTCTGCGTTGCTTTTTTAGCACTTTCATAAGAGCTTGCTTTTTGTGCTTTGCCATTTATGTCTAATAAACTCATTACACAAGAATCTACACAACCCTTGACATTATCTAAAGATGCTTCCGCAGTAGGCGTTTTGGATTTTTTAGAATCTAGATTCTCTGCCGAATCTGGGTGGGTGCAGGGTTTAGGGTGCATTTTTATAGATTCTAGATTCCCATTATTATGCACCCCAATATCCTGTATCCAGCCAGATTTTGTAGAATCTAATTTCTCATTGTTCATTATTTTGCGTCCCAAACTCCACACCCTGCCCATTTTGCAAAGATGTTTTGCTTTTCTCAACACAACAAAAAAGAGATTCTAAAACCTCATCACTCATAAAAGTCTTAGCAAACTCTATTATTTTTTGCTGTGTAAATAATGGGTGCATAGCATATATAAGCTCTTGTTTTGTCTTAAACTCAATGGATTTATCATAAAGAGTTGCTAAAAGCTGCTTTAGTGTGAGTGTTGTGCCATAATTTGTATTCATATCAATATGGATATTTAAATCATTTGTTAAAGAAATTAGGGCTTCATGTAAATGTGAATCTGTATATATTTTTTCTAAAAAGCATTCAAAAATCTCATCATCTAGCCCACTCTCTTGCATGTCAAAATCTCTTCTTATACCGATAAAAAAGGCAAATTTACGCAGCATTTGTGTATAAAAAGAATCGATTGTGCTTATCTTTTTATCAGCTTGTAAGAAATGCTTGTAAATCTTTGTAATTTGTGCTTCTATATGCTCTTTTGTAAGATTATAGCTAAGCAAAGATTCTATAATATCATCTCTTTGTTTTAGAATCTTTTCATAATTTTCTTTATAAATCTCTTTTGCTTCTTTAAGTTTAGAATCTTGAGTGATATAAAGCAAAAAAAGATTCTGTGTGATACGCTCTTTCATCTCATTTGCAGCCTTTTTGGTAAATGTGAGTGTGAGAATCTCATTTGCTGGCACACCTTGAAAAAGCAAGGCGATATAACGCACACATAGGGCAAAAGTCTTGCCACTACCAGCAGAAGCATTTAAGAAAATATGATGTAGAGTTGTTTGCATGGGATACCTTTTTATTATGATTCTATCAAAAATGCGAGTAAAATTCAAATTTGTAATGACTTTGGATTGATTTTTGCTAGAATCCTTTTATCGCTTTACATGAGATTCTAAACCTTATCTTAACATAGAATCTTTTATCTTTTAACTAAGCTAGATCTTTAATTAAGCTAGATTTTAATTAGGTAGGTATGCTAATGAAAAAAAGTAGTCTTATAAGCTGTGCCTTATTCCCATTTATCCTTAATGCCGCAGCACCCAAACCTTACGAGCCAAGCACACAAAGCTTAATCGATGCGTTGTGGAATAGGGCATCACATGAAGTCTCTGCATCTATCTTTTATCAACAAGCATTTGGCGATGAGATTACCTTCCTTGATGCAACTTTTTTGGGCTACTATTCTACGGCTAGATATAATGGATTAAAGGCTGCGGCAGGTATGCTACTTGCCGCACCCATTCTTGATTTTAGTCATGGACATGGTGAAACCTATAATGATGTAAAGCAAATATTCCTTTTTAATACCGCTTACCTAGATTATTTAGATAATAAATTAGGCTTACATGCAATAGCAGGGAGATATAAGGCAAATTCTGAATGGAATACATATTATTCTCAAGGATTCCAAGTAGGATATAGTGCGCTTCCTTACACGACACTAGAGTTTTTAGCCTCTTATGGTAGTGCTATGGTAACAAATGAGTATGTAACGCCATTTCGCACAGATTTAAGCAGCTTTGGGACATATCTATTGAGTGCTGACTTTGAGTTACCAAAGCATATACATTTACAGCCATATCTCTATTTTACTGGATTTTTTACTACCTTTGGTGTGAAAGCGGCAATGTCTTATTACATTACGCATGATATTAAAATGGAGACAAAGCTGCATATAGCAGGTTACAACAAATACTATCCGCATACTTTCCCTGCAAATGTCAATCATAAGTTTGAGTTAGCCGCACATGCTGGTGGTATGAATAAGGATATGGCAGGGGTCGCATGGCTAGAGCAAAAGGTAAAATACCTTGATTTAATAGAGGCAAAAGTAGGGCTTATAGGCGTTACACCAAGTGGAGCAGAACTAATCGATTATTATGGGCAACTCACACCATTTAAATACACCGTTGGTATGTTTTGGGCGGGGGCTATTACGACTTATGGGAGTGTGGGCTTTCATTGGGATAATCTCTTTGAGATAAAGGCTAGTGTGCGAGGTAGCTTTTTGCCTACTGGAAGTGTAACAAGCTTTGAGATAAAAGGCGAGAGTGAGTTTCCTATATGGCGACAAAGAGATCGCTATGGACAGCTTAAAACCTATATGAAAGGCAAAGTAGGGCTAAATCTCACAGGCGTATATAATAACACCCCAGCGATTAACTTCTATGGCGGAAATCAATATACAATTATACGCGGCTATTTTAGAATCTCCATTTAGTGTGGGTTTTAAATCTACACTTTTAGAGTGAGTGTAAATAGGGTTAGATTCTAATCCTTGTCATGTTGAGCGTAGCAAAAAACATCTAATATGGAATCTAAAGGAGATTTTTCATATTATGGTTCGCGCGATCCATAAAGATTTTTGCAAGCTTAGGTTTATGGCTTATGCTCACATTTTGCAGATACGGCAAGATTCTAGTTTCTAAAAATTACACCCTAAACCCTCTGTCCTATCCGAATTTGACAGGGTTCTAGTTTCTTAAATTTCATTCATAAGGCTAATTTCGTGAGTTTTCTCATTTTTATACTGACTTTGCTTTGCATTTATATCCGTCCTTTTAGGTTGCCTTTGTGGGTGTATAGCTCTCTTGGGGCGTTGCTTTGCTTGGGATTTGGGGTTGTAGGTTTTGCTGATGTGGCATTTGTGTGGAATATGGTATGGGATAGCACACTCACACTTGTTGGTCTCATCATCTTTTGCATTGTGCTTGAAAAGCTACTATTTTTTGACTTTTTAGCCTATAAGATTCTAAGATTTTTAAGTGAAAAGGGGGAGTGTGGGGGCATTTCTAGCTTTAAATTTTATGTGTTTATCGTGCTTTTTGGGGGATTTTTGGGGGCATTTTTTGCTAATGATGGTGCGATTTTAATCCTAACACCACTCATCATCGCCCTTTTTGGCAAACTAGATTCTAAAGATATGGAATCTAAGCTAGATTCTAAAAATTCAGCACAGATTCTAACCCCACTTGTGATTTTCCTGCTTATAGTGAGTTTTGTAAGTGATTTTGCTTCAAATACCTTTGTGATTTCAAATCTCACAAATATCATTGCCTTGCATTTTTTTAATCTTAATGCCCTAGATTTTAGCAAGGTGATGGCACTGCCACAAATTTTTATCATCATTGCTAGTCTTTGCTTTTTTATCCTTGTGCGTAAGAGATTGCCTAGAATCTTAGGGGTTAAGATTCCAAATGCGGAATCTCACAAGCCAGAATCTCATATTGTAGAATCTAGCATAATGCCCCAAAAAAGCGTGATTATTATCTGTTTTGCCCTGCTTTTCTTGCTTTTATGCGGGATTTTTATAGCAAATGCTTTTTCTCTCCCGCTTTCTTCTTTCACGCTTTTATGTGCGACTCTTAGCCTTATTCTTGCGTATAAAAGGATTGAGATTCTGCCCTGCCTTAAGGCTTCACCCTTTGGGATTGTGGTATTTTCTTTAGGGCTTTTTATCGTGGTGTTTGGGCTACATAGCACAAGCTCTTTTATGCGTGATATTTTTGCGTTTTTCCTTGATGATTCTCTAAGCGATAGTTTTTCTACACACACTCTCACACAAATCTTTAGCGTTGGTGCGATTAGCTCACTTGGCTCAAGCCTTATTAATAATCTGCCTATGGTTATGCTTGGGAATCTTGCTTTAGGCGACTTTGTGGGGTTAGATTCTAGCTCTAGGGAGTTACTCATTTACGCTCATCTGCTCGGCTGTAATGTCGGGGCAAAGATTACTCCCATTGGCTCACTTGCTACACTGCTTTGGCTTTTTAGCCTTAAACGATATGGCATTTATATTAGCTTTTGGCGATATATGCTAGTGGCAATGCTTGTCGTGCCTTTTATGCTGTGCGTGGGGCTTTGCGGACTTGTGATGTATGCAAGTTTAATATCATTTTAAGTTTAATTTAATTTTAAAATACTACAATTCTAGCTTTATTTTAAGAAAAAGGGCAACTATGAAAGGTAAAGTTTTAGCACCAAATTTAATCAGCGGTGAAGATGGCAATCGCTACACTTTTGAAGCAAGTGATGTATCAAATCTAGAGGGCAGAAGTATGGAAAGTCTCACAGGCTGTGAGGTGGATTTTGAAGTGAGTGAAAATATGGCAAAAAATATTTTCATCACAGGTGGTAGCATTAATATGGCAAATATTCAAGGGCAGCTTATGGCAAATGACACACAAAGCATTCGCTTTAAGTTTTTACTTAGCACTGGGCTTTATTTTGGAGGAAGTTTTATCTCTTTAATCCCATTTATAGGCTGGGTGATTGGGGGTATTTTACTCATTGCTGGGTTTGTGGTCTTTGTGTTGGCTGTGCTTGGGACAAAACGCACAAGTGAAAGTCCAACTTTGTTTAAAAACTTTATTCTCTCTATCGCGATTGTGGTGGTGGCACTTATTTTGGCTATGATTTTTGGTGGAACTGCGTTACTTGGGGGTATGGCTGGGTATAGCTCGGATGGTGGATTTGGGCTTGTTGTAGCGGCGATATTGCTTATTGTTGGTAGTATTGCGGCACTTGTATATAATCTCTTATTTTTTAGAGAATTAGCTTTTGTTACCGAGCAGAAATTCTTGCTTTGGGCTTTCTATGCAAATATTATTGGAAGCATAACAGCAGTTATTTTTATCGGTTGGTTGGTTATTGTTGCGGCTGTTGTGTTGTGGATTATTGGATTCTATCAAATGAAAGAAATCCGCAAACGCACTGCAACTGATTCTATGCCTTGGTTTTAGTGTGGTGATATGACTTTACATATCGCAAGATTCTGTAATATGTATAACGATTGAGGCTTATTTGTGAATCTTTTGCGTATATGGTGAATGAGACTTGCTTATCACATGTTAATGACATTTAAGGAATATACGTGTGAAACAAATTGATTGTGTGATTATCCCAGCTCGTGGTGGTAGCAAAAGGATTCCTAGAAAAAATATGCAGCCCTTTTGTGGCATACCTATGCTTGAGAGAAGTATAGATTTAGCAAGAAGACTGAGTGATAATGTGATTGTAAGCAGTGATGACTACTCTATGCTGGAGTTTGCTAAAAACTTAGGGGCATATCCATTGCTTAGGGATAAAGCCTTAGCAGATGATATGACGCCGACTTTACCTGTGATTATCCATGCTTTATTGCCTTTTATCAAGGTTGATTCTTTTGATAAGGGATTATTTGATTCTAAGTTGCTTTTCTCTAGTTTATTTGATTCTAATACACTTAGACATAAATCACAAAATAATAAGAGTTTAGATTCTAGTGATTGTCATATTCAGTGTAGCGAAATATCTAGCATATCAAATAGAGATATTTCGCCTTTTTCAAAGGCTCAATATGATAGGATTTTAGATTCTAAAAATTCTATTCTAAACCCATCAGCCCACATAGAATTTGATAAGAAACTAGAATCTAACAATCACGCACAAAGCACAGAAAATGCAAATACAAGTGATTCTAAAAATGCCAAAGATACACTACACATAAGCGACAAATCACAAAATAAAACATTTTTTGAAAACCACAAAAGCACCTTAAAAAATAACAACGCAACATTACAAAGCGACAAAAACACAACACAAAATAAACCCGCATTACAAATATTTCCACACTCAAAAGTCCTATGCCTTTATGCCACTGCGATGTTTGCCACAGAAGAAGTTATTTTAGAATCTTGCTTTATGCTTGATAAGAATCCAAGCACAGCCTATATAGTCTCCATGCTTGAAGCTTCAAAGACATTCCGTTCCTTTTGCCTTGATGAGTCTAGGCATTTAAACTTCTTATTTCCAGAGTTTATAGGCACTCGTTCGCAGGATTTGCCACAGGCTTTTATCGATGCGGGGCAGTTTTATTTGGGCAGGGCAGAAAGTTTCCTAAAAGAGATTCCTTTACTTGGGGATAAAAGTATGGGGATTATCATGCAGCACGCACATGATATTGATACCATGCTTGATTTAGCGATTGCAGAGAGTCTTTTTAGCCATATCAATAAGGGCGGGGAATGAAAATACGCATATTAACAGAGAGTGAAAAAGGCTTAGGTTTAGGGCATGTTGCAAGGTGCTATAATCTTGCTAGAGTGTTTGTTGGCATGGGATATAATGTCGATTTTTTTGTGCGTGGGAATGCGACTTTTAAGGATTTTATCGCAACACAAGGCAGGATTGAAGGCAAAGAAGCGGCATGCTATCCACTTGCATTACAATGGGAAGAGATAGAGAATAAGGCATTACTTCATAGCGATATTTGTATCATCGATAGCTATCAAATATGTGATTTTACCCCCTTTTTAGAATCTAGCAATGTGCTTGTAATCTTTGATGATGATGGCAGACATTTTGAGCTTTTAAAACGCATTGTGAGAGAGAGAAATAACACAAAAGCAAAGCTTTTTTTACTTAATCTCAATGGGTTCTATAACACACAGACAATAGATAGTGATATAAAAGAGCATATATTTTCAGGCTTAAAGTATGCGTTATTACACCCATTTTTGTATAGCATAGATATTACAAATAGCAAGAGAGAGAGTGAATTTTTTGTATGTTTAGGTGGTGAAGATTCTAAGGATATAAGTAGTGAGATTTTTACGCAGTTACTAAACTTTGCAAAAAGCATTGTAGTGGTTGTTGGACCAAACTATAAAGGCAGTTTGCTTAAAAGCAAATATCTATGCGACAACATAGATTCTATGAATCCTTATAGAATCTATTCTAACATCACACAGGCAGAAGTTGCCACACTTTTAGCAAAAGCAAAGCATTGCATTGTATCAGGCGGTGGGATTTTATTTGAAGCTTTGAAACTCTGCCCAAAAGTCTTTGCAATAAATCTAGCGACAAATCAAGACATACAAATAAGCACATTAGAAAAGCAGAATCTAATCCGCACAATCACACTGCCCTTGCAATCCACGATATCTGAAAGTCCAGATTCTATTAGCACCTTAAAGCCAGAGATTGGCACACATACAAAAGACTTTGCCACAGAGTTAATCTTTAATGCACTTAATCACACACTAAAAGCTAAACAAGAGATAAAAGCAAAAAACTTTCAGCTTGATGGATGCAGTGCATTTGATTTTTGCAACCTAAGCCATAAAGATTCTATGAATATACTCACATATAGGAATCACCCTTTTGTGCGAGAGCGAATGTATGGCAGTAGCGTAATTAGCAAACAAGCACATATTAGCTTTTTGCAGTCCCTGCCCTATGATGAACATGCTAGATATTTCCTTGTAAAAGACATAGAATCTTTACAAACGATAGATGGAAACACTACGCATGATATAGGTGTCATTAGCTTTTCACGCATCAATCTCAAGCATAAAAACGCCTATCTTGGAATCTATAAAAATCCATTTTTAGCAAAACATAAAACGAAGCGATATGGGCATATACTCATGCAGATGATACAGCATATCGCCTTTTGCCATTATAATCTTTACATGCTTTATCTTGAAGTCGTTGCCACAAACACACATGCACTAAACTTCTATGAAAAAGAAGGTTTTATCTATCTTGGCACTTTACAAAATGGCTTTAGGATTTGTGAAAACAACACTGAAACTTTCCACAATGTCTTGCTATATGGCATGAAAAATCCACATTTAGAGTGATTGGGATTTGTGTCTTAGAAAGCTCGTATAGGTTTAATTTCTTAGATAACTTGTATATTAAGTGGATTATAAGGTATGAAATATAAAAATTTTAGAAACCCAACACGCAAAGATTCTAAACTTAAAAATCCAAGCAAAAGCTCTAATCACTGGATTGCATATTCATCACATTTTTTATTTAGCACACTACAACACGATAAACACATGAACCCACAAAAGAGACACATAATGATCAAAAAAACTAACCCTACAAATTTAAACCTATTTAAGAATATAGTTAGATACCAATAGAATATCTAAATACAGATTATTCGGCAGTTTAAAATAAAGATAGGAATAAATACTGCATACCCACATTCATCAATCATCAAAAAAACTAAATTCTAGACATACACTCCCATCTATCTTAAACAACCCCACACCCTTATTATGCTATCCCCACGCGTTTTGCAAGGAAATCATAAAGATGCATAGATTGGATATCCACGCCCATTTTTGCCATAGCCCCACTAATATTCATAAGGCAACCCGCATCAGCAGATACTAGGCAATCAATATTTCTAGCCTGTATATCAGCAATCTTTTCGCTTACCATAGCGTGGCTGATTTCTGGTTCTTTCACACTAAAAGTCCCACCAAATCCACAACACTCTTCTTCTCTCTCAAGCTCTACAAGCTCCACATTGCTAAGGCTTCTTAAGAGATTTTTAGCACTTGTTATACATTTTGCAACACGCAAGGCATGGCAGTTTGAATGCCATGTGATTTTTATCGGCGCACCGACATCAAAGTATCTTACCTGCAACACTTTATCTAAATATTCGCTTAACTCATAGATTCTAGAACTAAATTGTTTGACTTCTTCTTCATATTTTGTGCCACAAAAAAGCTCTTTATAATCCTCTCTCATCATACCCGCACATGAACCACTAGGGATTATAATGGGATAATCACCCTTAAAAAGCTCTAAATTATGTAATACTACCTCTTTTGTTTCATCATAATAACCGCTATTATAGCTTGGCTGTCCGCAACATGTTTGGTCTTTTTTAAAAATCACTTCCACACCCTCTTTTTGCAAGAGCTGTATCGCATGCAAACAAGTATCAGCATAAGCAGCCGCACCCAAACAAGTCGCAAAAAAATACACTTTTTTCATACACATTCCTTTCACACTATCTTTGCATAGCTAGATTCTAACCTTAATTTTGTGAGTTTATAAAGAATCATATTATTTTTACAAGATGGATATGAAAAATGTTTATTAAGGTTACATGCTGTGTAACTTGTGGTTTTTAGTTTTGCTATGATTGCAATAAGCTACAAAAATTGATAGCAGATAGCACTAAATCTAAGATTAGATTCCAAGTAAAACACATTTAAGCCATATTACAGCATTAAATAATTTTGAAAGCACAAAATCTTTGACTAAAACACACTAAAGCTAGAATCTAGCATCCAATCCCAGCCTATTATCAGCACTATTTTCTAAATAATACCCAAATTCTTATAAAGCGGTATTTTTGGCAATAAATCCTGTAATACAGAATCAAGCTCTTTTATATTCTCTTTATCACTTTCTAAATCTACACCAGCCTTATTGAGTTTTCTACCTTGTGCCTTGAGAATATCCCATGCGAATGCACCTAAACCTTTTTCATCTACACCACTCATTAATCCATATAAAAACACTTGCGATACTTCATTAATCAATACACCGCCACCAATAAGTGGAGCAGCCGCATATCGCACATATTGCTTTTTGCACTGATTGCTGAAAATATGTCGATTGAAATCTATTGAGCGTTTTGCAATGGAATCTGTAATGTCTTTATTTGTTACTGGGTGTATATAGCCGCTTGTCATCATATCTGCGACAAGTTTAGCTAACTCTCGTATATGTAACCCCCCCCCCCCCAGCTGTAGCTGTGCCTCACGCATGCTTTTTGGTGTATAAGAATCTTTTGCAAGAAATGCAATCATATCTTTCCTAATTACATCAAGATCTTCTGCATCACTATCGGGTATGCTTGTAAGTGTAAAGCGGGTATTGAGAAACTTATCGCATATTTGCTGCCCTGATAGCTTTTGTGCCCCTTTTACAAATATATCATTTCGAAATTGTCTATTAAGATAGTAATCTTTTAGCTGCTCTTTTAATGTCGGTTCTGCGATTTGATCTAAAAAGGCTTGATTTTGCTTATTTAAACTAGAATCTTCATAATGCCACAAAGGTAATGCCCCACACGCAAATTGTAATTTACATGATTCCAAATCACGCACCATATCAACAAAGTAGCAACAATTTGCTCCATCATTAAAAAATTCATGTGCTAAATAGTCAAACTTTTCATTTTCTATTATTTGTGAGACTCGTGCTGCACTTGGATTATTCTGCAGATAAAGCGGATTTGTCTCTAAAAAGTCTTTGAAAAATCCAAGCGCATTACGGATTCGTTCGACTTTCGTACCAGACATATAGTCATGATACATTGTAAGTAACTTGCGTGAAGACCATTTGCCATCCCAGCCCGGAAAGCAATTATAGCTTACATATACAATACCGCCAACTTTCAAATGATCGCGGATAATCTGCAAAATCACCTTTTGATTCTCATAACTTACCCAAGACCACACACCATGCAACACAATGTAGTCAAACTCTGCTTCTTGCTTTTGCAATCGTTTATACAATAGCTCAAAGCTATCATCATAAAGCTGTATATCCGCGTTGCCAACTTTGGCTAAGTTTCTTGCAAATAGGGTATGCGAGGGATTAAAATCCGTCCCAACAAAACTCATATCAGTAGTGGCAGCATGCACGCATAAACTCACACCCCTACCAAAGCCCATTTCAAGATAGCTCTGCTTATCATTAGAGTCACTGCTTGTTTGCAAACTAATGCAGTCTTGCTGACCGACATCAAAACCCGCAAAAGTGAGATTCAGATTTATAAAAAGTGGATTTAGATACGAAAAATAAGTATCAAGATACTCAATGTCTGTCAAATAACCATCATTCCAATTTGCCATCAATAGTCCTTTAGTGTATTTTGTGTGCGATATTGTAGCATAAAACTAGCTTTGTGTATTGATATTGTAAGTCCCAATTTTTGGCTTAACTCATGTTGCACTGCGAACACATTGTGTTCATAAGCAAGGTTATGATAACAACTCATTGATAATGTTATGGCTAAACCAGACAAACACTACCCATTCGCATTCAAAAACTGCTTAATATTTTCTGCCACCATTTGTAGTAATCTATCTTTTGTGTCCTTATACGCCCATGCGATATGCGGCGTGATAATGATTTTATGTGCGATTTTAGAATCAAGTAGGGGGTGATTAGCTATCATTGGCTCTTTTTCTAACACATCTGTGCCAAATAGAAAGTCTTGTGTTTGCAGGGCTTGTGCGAGATCCTTTTCATTGACAATGCCACCACGACCAAGATTAAGTAGAATTGCTCCCTTTTTTAGCATTTGTAGTTGCTCTTTTGCGATTAGATTCTGTGTTGTGTTATTTAGCGGAGCGTGAATGGATATAATATCGCTTGTTTTTAGAATCTCATCTAGGCTTTTGTGTGGTATGTCATTTTGCGTATTATTTCCGCTTGTGGAATGATAGCTAACCTGCGCACCAAAGGCTTTTGCAAGATGGCATACCTGCTTACCAATGCTACCATAGCCAATAATACCCCATTGCTTACCATAAAGATCTTGTAAGTCATAAGTGAGATGGCAGAAAATCTCACTCTTACACCACTGCCCTTGTTGCACATATTGTGAATAATAAGGCAAACGACCAAGCAGACTTAATGCCAACATAAGCGTATGCTGTGCGACTGAATGCGTGGAATAACCTGCTACATTTTTTACCGCTATATTGTGTGTCTTAGCGTATTCCATATCAATATTATTTGTGCCTGTTGCACTCACGCAGATAAGCTTTAACTTTGGTAAAGAAGACAAAATCTTAGAATCTAGCACAACTTTATTTGTGATGATAATGTCTGCATCCTTTGTGCGTTCTAAAACCTGTGTAGAATCTGTAGTTTGATATGATTTAAATTCGCCAAATTGTGCGAAAAGTGTCTCATCAAAATTACCAAGTGTCATTTTATCAAGTAAAACAAGCTGCATATTTTTCCTTTCTATGAGATTTTGTATTCTAAAAGTCTTTACAGAACGCTTTTTTGATATAGCTATATCAATCTATAAAAGACCAGAATAGATAAAGTCTTACAATTCTAGCATTATTTTACATAAAACTATAGTGTAAAACTACATAAAAGTTATGTCAAAATTATCTCTTCGTAACACATTTGTAGTGAATCACAAAGGAATTATTTCTAGCATATCTCTTAGATTCTATAACAAATTGTCATGATTGAGCCTTTAGGCGAAATATCTAACATAGAATCTAAAAAGATATTTCGTGCTTACGCACTCAATATGACAATTGGTTTCTATACATTAATGCGATTTAAGAATTTCTTACAACTTGCAATGCGTGCAAAAAGCTTACTTTCTCAATCTGTATGCCTGAAGTCATATTTTTGACAGAAAGCGTTTTTGTTTGAAACTCTTCATCACCAATAATAATGCTGAATTCATGCCCTTTTGCGTTTGCATAGCCGAGAGACTTCTTAATCTTTACTGCATCTGGATAGACTTCAGCTTTTACATTGCTGTGCCTTAAAGCCTCTGCGATCCTATGTGCGAAGGCAAAATACGCCTCATTCGTTACAATTAGCAGCACTCTCACCATAGTCCCACGCAGTTCCAAAAGCTCAAGCTCCATTAGTGCCGCAATAAGCCTATCAAGACCAATACTCGCACCAACGCCACTTAATCGCTCTTTGCTAAAACTTTGTGTCAAATTATCATAGCGACCGCCACTACAAACACTCCCAATACTTTTTAGTCTATTTAGCGTTGTTTCATACACAATGCCTGTATAATAGCCAAGCCCCCTTGCAATAGAAAAGTTGATACGACAACTCGATATATCAAGCTCCAAATCATCAAGAATGCTAAACATAGATTCTAAATCTTGCAATCCTTTACGCAATGTTTCATTATAATCTTTAAGGTAGGCAATCTCTTTAAAGAAATCACTATAATGTGAAGTCTGCTTAATCATAACAAGTCTGCAAATCTCTTGTGCTTTTTCTGCTGTAATATTTAGCTCCTTTTGCAATTCTTTTTGCACTTCATCAAGTCCAATCTTATCAAGTTTGTCTATGATACGCAAACCAGATTCAACATTATCATGCAAGCCAAAATATGCAAAGATTCCATTCAGAATGTCTCTGTGATTAATCCAAATGGTAAATTCCTGCAAACCAAGTGCATTAAGCGAGCTATAAATAACCTGCAAAATCTCTGCATCACAACTTAGCGAATCACTCCCAATAAAGTCAAAATCACATTGTGTAAATTCCCTATATCGCCCCTTTTGTGCGCGTTCCCCACGGAATACATTGCCTATCACATAGCGTTTAAAAGGCATGATTAATTCATGTCTGTGCTGCGTGATAAAACGCGCTAATGGCACGGTTTGATCAAATCGCAAGGCGACATCTCTATCGCCATGGTCTCTAAATCGATACAATTCTTTTTGTATCTCTTCGCTTCCCTGCTTCACCAAAATGTCAGCATACTCTAAATGCGGTGTCTCAATAGGCATAAAACCATAGCTTAAAAACACTTCACTCACTTTTTCCACAATACTTGCTTTTGCATAAGCCTCTTGTGGCAATCTGTCTTTAAATCCACTTAATGTGCGTGGTTGTATCAGTGTATTACCCATTTATTCTCCATTTTGCAAAATTATTAGTTTATTTTCACTCAAAATGCTTGCAATAGCTTTAACTATAAAAATATATAAACTTACATTGTAGCAATAAAAAGTGTATTTCTCAATAACTGATGATATGGACATAAGAGACTTTATGCTTTTGCGATAACCTGCAGACGCGAATAAACAAGTTTTACAATAAAACATTCATTCGTTTTTAAAATCTACATTATCATGCTAGAATCTTATAAAAATTACTAGATAAAGGGTAAAAATGGCAATTGATCCAAATAAACAAAAAGCACTTGAAAATGCGATGAAGCAAGTGGATAAGGCATTTGGCAAAGGTGTGCTTATACGACTTGGAGACAAGCAGGTAGAAAAGATAGATTCTATATCCACAGGTTCATTGGGACTTGATTTAGCACTAGGAATTGGTGGTATCCCAAAGGGCAGAATCATTGAGATTTATGGACCAGAATCAAGCGGTAAAACAACATTATCTCTGCAAGTTATCGCAGAGTGTCAAAGAAATGGCGGTGTGTGTGCATTTATTGACGCTGAACATGCTCTTGATGTGTATTATGCAAAAAGTCTTGGCGTTGATACCGAGAATCTTTTAGTCAGCCAGCCAGATAATGGCGAGCAGGCGTTAAGCATTTTAGAGACGATTGCGTGTAGTGGCGGGGTCGATTTGATTGTTGTAGATTCTGTTGCAGCTTTGACACCGAAAGCAGAGATTGATGGCGATATGGGCGATCAACATGTGGGTTTGCAAGCAAGGCTTATGAGCCATGCTTTGCGTAAGATTACAGGTGTGTTATCAAGGATGAATACCACCGTGATTTTTATCAATCAGATTCGTATGAAAATCGGCGTTATGGGCTATGGTAGTCCAGAGACAACAACAGGTGGTAATGCGTTGAAATTCTATGCAAGTGTGCGTGTGGATATAAGAAAAGTGGCTACACTCAAGCAAAGCGATAGTATTATCGGCAATCGTGCAAAGGCAAAAGTGGTGAAAAATAAGGTTGCACCGCCATTTAGAGAAGCGGAATTTGACATTATGTTTGGCGAGGGTATCAGCAAAGAGGGCGAGATTATTGACTATGGTGTGAAGCTTGATATTATCGATAAAAGCGGTGCGTGGCTATCTTATGGCGATAAAAAGATCGGACAGGGCAGAGAAAACGCAAAAGCCTTTTTAAAAGAAAATGTTGATATAGCAAATGAAATTGCTGCGAAAATAAAGGAACAAATTGGCACAAGTGATGAGATTATGCCTCTGCCAGATGAATTAGAGGGGAGTGAGTAGAGATTATGTGAGTTGGGTGCAAGATTCTAGAATTTGGGGTTTGCTGGATTAGTAAATATTCCAAACCCATTATTATCTCATATGTCTCTAGTAATGGGGGTATTTTTGCAGATATATGGTGCATATAAGGTATAACAAAACTCAGCTTTACATAAATCTCTTCCAAAAGAAAATATTGTTTTTATAAATATCAAAGTTGATATTACATGTTTCCCAATCATCACGCTTGAAAGGAAATAAATGGATTCAATAAACTTTAAATTTCAACGCATACAAATTGATCCGCAAGATTATGATGATGAGTTATTTGCTGAATATACGCATGAGCTTATTTTGCAACCCTACATTAATAATCAATATTTTCATTTTGAAAACAATGCGTATTATTTAAATATTTCTCATTTAGAGTATTCCTTGCAAGAGAGTTGCAAATGCCCAATTTTTGTGTGTGGTTGCGGCGATGAAGGGTGTGCTGGGATAGTCAATACACCTAAAATTATCGTTTTAGATTCTGTAATTGTGTGGGAAATTTATGAGCCTAAAGAGTTTAACTTTACTTTTGATAGAATACAAATTTTAACCGCTATTAAAGATTTGAAAGATTCAATGTTGCAGCATTGTAGCCTTGAGGAATGGCAAAAAACTATGTATTTGGGAATAGAAGATGCGGATTATTTCTTACGCAAAAGCCCTATACACATATATAAAGACATAGCATGAAATAATCTTGTATCACAATTCACAAGCCTAAACTAAGCAAAGACTATGATTGCAATAAATACCAAATCTCACATAAACACAAAAAACCAAAATGACAACTTAAGAGAAATGATGGGGCATTGCACTTTTTACATACTTTTATTTTATAATTGCATTTGAAAAATAGACTCGAAAAAAACAAAAAGGTGTTATATGGATACAAAATATATCTTTGTTACAGGCGGTGTTTTAAGCTCTCTTGGGAAAGGCATATCATCATCATCTATTGGGACTTTACTGAAACATGCTGGGTTTTCTGTATCCATTTTAAAGATTGATCCCTACATTAATGTGGATCCCGGGACTATGAGTCCGCTTGAGCATGGTGAAGTGTTTGTTACCATTGATGGGGCAGAGACGGATTTAGATATAGGGCATTATGAAAGATTCTTAAATACAAGCTTTTCAAGGAATAATAATTTTACAACAGGGCAAATCTATCTATCAGTCATTGAGAAAGAGAGAAAAGGTGAGTATCTAGGCAAAACCATACAGATTGTGCCACATATTACAGATGAGATTAAAAGTCGTATAAAGCGTGCTGGTGTTGGCTTTGATGTGCTTATTGTAGAGCTTGGTGGCACGGTGGGCGATATTGAGGGTATGCCCTATTTAGAAGCCATGCGACAATTAAAGCATGAAAAAGGCGCACATAATGTATTAAGCATACATGTTACACTTGTGCCTTACATTAAAGCTGCTGATGAGCTAAAGACAAAGCCAACGCAACATAGCGTACAGGAATTGCGTAGGATAGGCATTAGCCCACAAATAATTATCGCAAGGTCTGAAGTCCCATTATCAAAAGACACAAAGCAAAAAATAGCTCTTGCATGTGATGTCGATACGGATAGTGTGATTAGTGCTGAAGATGCACAAAGCATTTATAAATGCCCTATAAACTTTATGAGTGAGGGGATATTAGCCCCATTATCACGCATTTTGCAATTACAGATTACACCAGATATGAGAGAGTGGGACTTGCTTGTCAAAAAGATTCTATCCCCTACAAAGCAGATTACAATAGGTTTTGTAGGTAAATATCTCTCCCTTAAAGAATCTTATAAATCACTCTTAGAAGCCCTAACTCATGCGGGGGCAAATCTAGATACAAAAGTTGAAATTGTGTTTTTAGATTCTGAACATATTGAAGAGTCTAAATTAGAGAATCTAGATGGCATATTAGTCCCCGGTGGCTTTGGTGAAAGGGGTATTGAAGGTAAAATATTTGCTATTAAATATGCTAGAGAGAAGAATATACCTTTTCTTGGTATCTGTCTTGGCATGCAGCTTGCCTTAATTGAGTTTGCAAGGAATGTATTAAAACTAGAAGATTCTAACTCCACAGAGTTTGATAAAGAATGCAAGAATCCTATTATCTACATGATTGAAGACTTTTTGGACACAGAGGGTAATAAGCAAGTAAGGACGCATAACTCCCCGCTTGGTGGCACAATGCGACTTGGCGAATATGAATGCTATCTAAAACCAAATACAAAGATTTCTTCTGCCTATAATAACTTAAAAGTTGTGCGAGAGAGACATAGACACAGATATGAGGCAAATCCAAAGTATAGATCTTTATTTGAAGAGAATGGCTTAATCATTAGTGGTGAGTGTAATGGGCTTATTGAGACAATAGAGATTGCAAAGCATAACTTTTTTGTTGGCGTGCAGTTTCACCCTGAATTTACCTCAAGATTACAGAATCCTAATGCCATTATCCTTGCATTCGTGCAGCAAGCCCTAAAGTATCACAAATAAGGTGTAATATGCCTAGTGATTCTGCTATAAACACGCAGCATGACTTTAATGCGATCAAAAAAGGCTTACAAACCTTTAGTCATATCGATGAGATAGAATCTATTTTAAAACAAAGATTCAAAGACTTTTGCTTTCATACATTAAAAGATATACCGCACCCAAAAGAACTTCATAATAATATGGAAGCAAGTCTTTTTGTATGTCAAAGTATATTGCGTAATGAAAAGATTGTAATCGTTGGGGATTATGATACTGATGGGATTTGTGCGACTTCTATTATGCTTGATTTTTTTGACCAGCTTTCATACAATAATGTAGCCTTTGCTATGCCTAATCGCTTTATACATGGCTATGGCTTTAGTGTGAAACTATTTCATGAGATTCTAAAAGACCATAGCGATGTAAAAGTGATTATAACCGTTGATAATGGTGTGAGTAGCTTTCAAGCAGCAGAGCTATGCAGGGAGCATAATATAGGATTGATAATCACAGATCATCATACACTTGAAGTAGATAGCAATAAAGACCAAAAGATTCCATATTGTAACTTTATGATTAATCCGCAACAAGCAATATGTAACTTCCCTTATAGTGAGATTTGTGGGAGCTTAGTGGCGTGGTATTTTTGCTGTGCGATAAAGATTAGTATGCTAAATCTTTGTAGTGATTCTAACACTAAGAATAATCAAACAAAAAAGCTTTTAAATTGCTATGAAAAGAATCTAAAAATTATAAGAATGGAATCTTTTCTACTGCTTGTAGGTATCGCAACAATCGCTGATGTCATGCCGCTAAATGCGATAAATCACACGATTTGTAAATATGCCTTAAAGCACATTCCAAATAGTAAGAGATATGCCTTTCAAGCCCTTATGGAGAATCTAAAAAGTGGCATTGATTCTCAAGTGCTAGGCTTTAGAATCATTCCGCTTTTAAACGCAGCAGGCAGGATTAGCGATGGTAAAATCGCCCTATCTTTCCTGCGCTCAACTTCATTATCAAATGCTAGATTCTATCTCAAGCAGTTAAAAGACCTAAACACACAAAGAAAACTTTTACAAGATGAGGTAACTAATAAAGCCTTTCAATCCATTAGTCAAATACCTCAAAATGAGAATATGCTATGTGCGGTGGGTGAAGACTGGCATGAAGGTGTGCTAGGGATTGTAGCGGGTAAAATGGCTGATGAGTTTCAAAAGCCCTGCTTTGTTTTAACAAATACAAATGGCGTATGTAAGGGCAGTGGTAGAAGTGCTGGTGATGTAGATCTCATCTCCAGTATGCAAAAAATAGGGCATTTAATGCAGCGGTATGGCGGACATGTGGGAGCTGTGGGACTGGAATTAAAAGACTATAATCTAGAATCTTTTATAAAGTCTTTCAAGCCAATTTCTCATAATATAGAGAAAAAAGAGAATGTTTTGGGTATATTAAACTCACATTTAATTAATTATGAGCTTTTTTCATGTATAACAAGTTTTGAGCCTTTTGGAAATGGGAATCCACTGCCAAAATTTCTCTGTGAAATGGAGATACTTGAGTGTAAGAAAACAGGGCAAGGCTTTCGTGAATTTCACTTTAAACGGACAGAAAATAGCAGTATTAAAGGCATGTTTTTTAATCAAAAATATGCGGATTATAACTTTACTATCGGTTCTATATTATGTTTTCGTGCGACAATAGCCCTTGATTCTCAAAGCTTTTATACCACGCAAAATAGACAGATTATGCTTATAATTGATAGAGTTTATACAGAATAGAATCTATTATTTTAATCTATGCGAAATATTTATAAGGGATAGAATCTGTGGGCTTTAAGACAATCTCACTTCAAGTAGCAGAACGCATAAAAGCTACACATTTCTTACTTCAAAATGGATATAGCAAAAAGGACACACAAAAGCTACTTGATAAAAACCGCATAAAACAAGATTCTAGAATCATTTGCAAAAAAGACTTTTTAGAAAAAGGATATGTAGAGATTCTAAGCTTTATGCCAGATGATATTAATCTTATACCATTCTTTGCTTGTGTGCCACCAAATCATGCGATTTTAAAGCAAGATATAGCAAACCTAGAGATAAAAATCTCGCAAAATCCTCCTTATTTTTGTGTGTTTAATAAGCCTTCAAAACTTCTCACTCACCCTAAAAACCTAGCAGATTCTAAAAGCATACTTGATTCTTTGCGGTATTATTTTGGCAAACATGCTAATCCCTGCCATAGACTTGATTATGAAACAAGCGGGCTTTTAGTGTGTTCTGTTGATAAGCAAAGTGAAGTTATGCTAAAAAATCTCTTTTTACAAAAAGGCGTAGAAAAAAGCTATATGGCTATTTTGCATGGCGAGATAACGCAATCTTTACTTATAGAATCAGAGATTATTTTTCCAAAAGATTTTGGGAATCTTTGCATTAAAGGTAGTGTAAAAAATTTAAAAGTAAAAACGATTAAAGAAGATGAAATAAAAATTATCACAAAAGATTCTATACAACAAGACCAAAGCAGGGCTACTACCATACTCACACCACTTCATGTATTTCATAACTTTAATGAAGTTTCAAGCTATCTTTATAAATCTAGCAATCCGTTTTTTTCACATAAAGCACTTTTTTCACTTGCACCGCAGGAAAATTTAGCTGATATTTCTAGGGGTTTTATACAAGATTTTATGCTTTTTACAGAGTGTGATTATGATAAAAAAATTAAGCAAGATTCTATAGCTAGAAAAAGTGATGATTTTACTTTGCAATATAGCGATTTTTTTAATAAAAAGAAGTTATTGCAATGTTATGAATCTTTTCTTAATGTGTGGGGTGCGGGGTTTAGGGCGCAAAATAATATTTTAGATTCTCATACTTGTCATACTGAGTCTTTAGGCGAAGTATCTAAAAAGCTAGATTTTACAACAGCCTTTCATGCTAACTTTAAGCAAAGCAAAAAAGAAATATCTAAAAACTTAGAATCTAAACAAAACGAAAAATTTACACTTGTAAAACTTTTTCCCTTAAGTGGCAAAACACATCAGCTCCGCATTCACACTTCAAGTGTGCAACATAAAATCTTAGGCGATACGCTTTATGGCTTATGCCCTGTTGTCGCAAGTTTATTTCTTGATTTACAAAGCAAGAAGTTGAGGGCAAATATAGAATCTTATCTCTTTGAAACTCTCACAAAAAAGCATTCTAGCAATATTCAAAAATATGTTTATGCTATCCACTATTTAAGGCGAGATAAAAATATAGCACAAACAATGCTTTATAATGCAATGCTACATTTTAGCGTAGTTTGTAAGACTATAGAAGCTAAAACAGCTTGTCATGTTGAGCAAAGCGAAACATCTAATATGGAATCTAAACAAAGATTACATTCTAAAATAGATTTAAATACAGATTCTAAAAACATTCAAGTTGCAGAATCTAAATATTTCGTTCTACCATTTTGTAAGTTTCTATCTCTATCACTTAGTAAGATTCTAATCTCTTGCTTTTTTTCTCAAAAATATAATAAAACAAATCGGGCGAGTTTTCTCTCATGTTTCCTGCATGATGATATAGAATCTATATCGCAATGCTTGCACCCTAAACCCTACTATCGCTCAAATGAGATAGATTCTAAACTCTCTCAACCACATAGCAAAACACAAGATTTTAATAAAGATTTTGAATCTTTCTTCTTTACATTTCTGCTTTTTTATTATGCCTTGCCCTCACAGCAAGAAAAGATTCTAAAAGATATAAGGCTTCATTATTGCAGCACAGATAGGCTATTACTACATGCTTCTAGTCTTAGCTTTTTGGAAGAGTGCTTTATATGTGAATAAGCAATAAAAACACAGATACAATATGAGTATAACAAGAGATTACTATGGCTTTTGCTTTCTAGTCTTACGCAATTCGCGTAATACCTGATAGATTGAAGTCTTTTTAGTCCCCCTTGTCATTGTAAAGTTTTGCTCATGGAAAATGATAAATATCACCAATACACCAGCAACAAGGGAAAGTGAGACAGATAGCATTGTTGTAATATTATTAAAAAATGCGAGTAAATAAGTAAGCTGTTCTGGCTTATCGGCATGTTGCGTAAAAGTGAGAAGCGATAAAATACTTCTATATCCATAGCTACCCGGAAACATAGGCAAAAGTGCGGGAAATACAATAACTTCTACGGGGACTTTTGTATATTTTGCAAGCAACACAACGACAAACCCCATGCAAACTGCCGCACAAAAAGTAGCACCAGCAAGGCTAAAAATAGGGCTTTGCAAAAGAATGGAGCGGATAAAATAGCCAAATCCAGCAACAATAATGATTCCAAAAAATACCTTTTTGGGCGGATGAAGTGCATAGGCAAAGCCAAATCCAGCAACCATAGCAAATAGCATTTTATAAAATATATGTGGCAGAGTGTTTGTATTAAAAAAATCAGTATATAAAAATTCTTGTAATTGTGGATATAACTCTAAATTAAACATCAAACACACTCACATGGGCGATACTCAAGGTTAAATACGCACCAACTGCAATACAAGTCAGTAAAATAATCATATTCACACCGCGACTTAATGCCATTAAAGTGTATTCATGCAAGACATCTGCTAGGGCATTAATGATTTGTATGCCGGGTATTAGATATACAATGCTTAAACCAATGGCAATTCCGGGCGTTTTTGTAATCCCAAAATGCACGCCAATATAGGCGACAAACGAAGAGATAAAAGATACTAATACATAGATTCCGCGTATATCAACCTGTAAATTTGTTAGTATATGCTTGCTTGCAAATCCAGCAAATGTCCCCATAAATACGCATATCAATGCACCAATATCACCTTCAAATAACTTGCAAAATGCCGCATTCGCAAGGCTTGCAAAAAAGAGTGTAGCAAAAAAGCCATTATGCTTATTTTGCATAATATGCTCAAATCTTATACGCGCTTCTTTGAGTGTGATTTTACTATCATGTATCTGCCAGCTTAATGCGCTAAGTTCTGATATGATTCTAAAATTTGTATTCATAGGAGGGTTTGAGCTGACTTGTGTGCGGCGATATTCATAATTATCTTTTTGTGCGATACTAAGATTAATGTATTTAAGCCAAATAATCATAGATACATCATATCCATAACTCTCACCAATACGCTCTGTGCAACGAGACACACGCGAGGTATAAGCACCACTTGATAATAATGCAGCAGCATATTTTGCTAAAAATATGCTTAACTCTTCTATATCTTCGCTGTTTTTATTCATAGTCTATTTACTCACTTTATTTTAACTTTACAGGGATAAAATGGGAATCTTTAACGCCATAGAATCTATTATGATATATCACTTGATTGCCTTGCAAACTTTCCGAGAAAAAACGCTGATTTGCTTTACTGCCTTGTGTTAAGAATATGTCAAGAGACAAAGCGGTTGCATAATTTACCCAGTCATATTGTAAGTCAGCAGATAGAATCTCATTAAATAGCAATAAACGCGTATGTATAGGGCTTATTGCACTCACGACAAAAAGCTTTTTAGCATCTTCCTTTGGCATTAAAGTAAGAAGTGATGGGTTATAATTAATCTGTGTGGAAAGAAAGACAGAGGGCATAGCCTTTGCGTTACCCATTTGAGGGATAATTAAGCCGCTTTTTATCACAGAGGTATTTAGCATAACCATAGAGTTTCTAATACCTTGACGATATTTTGCGATGATAGGGGCAAAATTAGTAGATTTTTTGGAATCTATTATTTCTTGTCTTACATTTCCAGCACGCGATTGCACGATTGCCCCAATCATTTTTCCAATCATGCCATCATCATTAAAGCTTATAATCGCATTCTTTTTTTGCTCAGCAAGTGTTACCATCATATTTACCTGACTTTCATAGTCAATACCACCAAAATATACATTTTTATTCGGTGCAAACTTCATAGCTTGTTTTTCATTAATGGTAGGGATAAAAAGCGGGGTTGTGATATTTACATTTTGCAGTAGATTCTCTAAGCCTTTTGGCGTGAGAATGCCAACTATAAGATCAAACTCTTCTTCATGTATTTTATTATAGCCCGCGACAAGGTTTTTTATCTCTTCATTTTGTGTATCAAAGACTTTAAAGGAAAAGTTATCGCCATGTGCGATGAGATAAGCAAGGATTGCATCAGCACTTGTTACAGAATATCTACCGACATTTTTTTGTGGAATCATTAAAGCAACGCGGATTCCATGACTAGAATCAAACAAAGGAATAACAGCATTAATGCCAAGCTCTTCTACAACAGCCTTGTATCTCTCATTTAAAGATTTATCTTTTGTGGAGCGATAATGTGAAGCAAAGCTAAAGAATTGCTCACTTTCATAGAGTTTATTTAAACATGATTTAGAACATTTTTTTATCTCAATATCTACAATTTCTTGTTCAGGGACTGGCAAGGGGGACATAATATGCTCTTTTGCTACTGCTAAATGCGTTACAAATATAACAAGGCATAATGCTATTTTTTGTATGATTTTGCTATGTAACATTCCTATCCTTAAATACAAATAATGAAGCAATATTTTAGCATGAAATTGCATAAATTGCATTTCTTAGCAATACAAAATTAATAAAGGCATCTTTTTTTAACTTTGGATTCATAAGCATTTGCATAATATCTGGCACACATACACAAAGCACTTTTTTGCCCTGTGCTGTATGATATTCAAGTAACTTACCACTTGCCTCTTGCAATGAAATCTCAAAGAAATCAAAGCATATATGCTCACCAAAAAATACCGCATAACTCATATTTTCAAGTTGAGCTTTGAGATAATTGCTACAAATGCGTCTTTGTGTAGCAAGGGGCTGTGTGCGGATTTGCATACTTATTTGCTGATTATTGCCAACCTCAGCACATTTAAAAAGCGGAAAAAGAAATACACTTTCTTTATAGAGTAAAAAGACTTTTTCTATAATGTCAAAAAGCATTTCATTACTTCTATTTAACTCAAGATTCTCTAATAAAGCATAGCTGTCTTTTGGAGCTTCCCTAAGATGCAAGGAATCTGTGATAAAGGCAATATTTGGAAATGCTTTTGTGTGATTTTGTATGGTTTTAGTGGCAATAGAATCTTTATTTGTAGTCTCTTTTGCATTGCTAGAGAAAGGCGTATCAATAGGATAATCTCTTTTTGTAGGTAAAATAGCACATAATCGTTCAGAATCTTTTACAGATTTAGAGAGAGAGCAAAGATTGCATTGTATAACTTTTTGTGCGATTTGTTGCATGTTTTGCTGTGTGTTTGTATGATTTGAAGTAGTTGCTTCATAGCTATTATATTGCTGATTTGCTTGTGTGGCAAGAGTGATTTTTTGCTTGTGTGTATTAGAATCTTGTTTTGCTAAATCCACAAAACTATCGCCAAGCATTGCATATCTATACAACATATCTAATGCCTTCACATGCTTATATAAAATCGCCATATCATCTTGCATAACACAATCCAAATTTTAATAAATTTTTACACACAACTTTGAGAGAAGATTCTAATAAAAATATATGCTGTTTTAATAAATATATTTCATTCGATATCAATATTTGCCGATATGTTTCAGTCGTGGTTGCGACTTTCAGAGTTTGAGAGAATCTTTAGCTAACATTATCTATAAAGGATTTAAGTTCTATATTACTTTCTTATTTTGAGTGTTAAACAAAAGATTTTTTAGAATCTTAGGCTGAATGTTTTTACATGCCCAACATGCTAAGTTGTTTTAGATTCTAGAATTTTGCAATGTTGGCATACTATTTGCTTAGTTTTAAGGAAATTTTAATACAAGGATGCGTTATGGACAAGATGTTGCAAACTTTTAAGAAGCATTTAGGTGGTTTAGATAATATCGAAGATATTATGATGAATGCAGTGCCGCAAAGCAAAATGCAAACACATCGTTTTGGTGAGGGAATAAAGGCTGCTAATGAGCTTGTAGGCTGTCTGCAAGTGTTAAGTGCAAAACTAAATAAATTGCAAACTATCGTTTCGAAGATAGAGTTTAGCCTAGAAGAAGATCCTACAAATCCAGCAAATGTGAATATGAGTGAGATTCTTCTCTCACAAGCTAGAGATTTGATAGCAAATACGCGTTTTATCGATAGAGATTTGTTTGATACAGAGCTTAGTGCATCGATGGGGACACATAGCGTATCTTTTGAGATGGCAAGTCCCATGCCACTTTTAAATGCTAAAGATTTTCAGTCATTGCATCAATACATAGACACTAAGAAAGAAGAGATTATGGCGTGTATGGAGGCAATCCGAGCGTTAAGTGAAATAAATGTAGCAACAAGCGATGTTTCTATGACTAATCTGCGTGGAAAAACTATCGGCGAAGCGTTAAGAAATAGCGGATTTTAGATTACGCTTTACTTCTAGATTCTATTAAACCACAAAGAGTTTATTAGAATCTACACATAAGATACTCCCAAAACAATAGGATAAATCAATTGCTATGTGTAAGCAATTGTGTAGGATTAACCACATTGATATACTCGATCCCAAAAAAATAAAAAAATAAGGCTTAGAGTGTTATAGAATCTTATTCACATTGAAATTATATGCTTTAAAGTTAAGATTCTAAATGGCTGGTCGTGCTTATAAATTAAGACGATAATTTACTATTTTCTAAACAACATATACTCTATTCTTGTGTTATAATTTCGCCTTTATTCTAATAGAGAGTTCGCTCCAACTTATTCAGTGCGATTGCTTTCGATTTTTATTATTTTCATGGGGTTAAACATGGATACCATCATCTTGCAAAATCCAATAGATATGCACATACATTTACGACAAGATTCTATGCTAGAAGCAGTGCTACCTTATAGTGTGCGACATTTTAGCACATTACTTGCTATGCCAAATCTAAATCCACCACTAATGGATGCGGAATCTATACTTGCTTACAGACAAGAGATTATGCGATTAGTTAAAAAAGATTCAGAAACTTGTGGCTTAAATGGAGAGCATTTTACCCCCATTATCGCCCTATATATCCATGATAATCTCACACTTGATATGCTAAAGGAAGCACATTTAGCTGGAGTTAAGATTCTAAAACTTTATCCAAAGGGGGCTACTACAAATGCTGAAAATGGCGTGAGTGAAGTGCTAAGTAAGCATTTATTAAGCTTACTTGAAGAAGCACAGAATCTAGATATGATTCTAAGCATACATGGTGAGAGTGCGGGTTTTAGTATGGATAGAGAAAGGGAATTTTTAGAAATCTTTAGTGAGTTAGCAAGGACTTTTCCGCAACTAAAGATAATCATAGAGCATTTAAGCGATAGGCATTCACTTGAGTGTATCCATAAGTTTAGTAATCTTTATGGCACGATTACACTTCATCACATGCTTTTAACGCTTGATGACATTATAGGCGGTAAGCTTAATCCTTTTATGTTTTGCAAACCTGTGGTAAAGACACCCAAAGATAGAGATGCGATACTAGAGGCGGCATTGAGTGGAGATTCTAAGATTAGCTTTGGGTCTGATAGTGCGCCACATACGATACAAGCAAAGCTAGATGGAGCGGCTGGAATCTTTAGTGCGCCAATTCTACTTGAAGCCTTATGCACGCTTTTTGGAAAGCATAATAAGCTAGAGAATCTCTCACATTTTCTAAGCCTTAACGCACAAAAGATATATAACATAAAGCTGCCTTTCACCAAGCAAATCACTCTTAAAAGAAGCCCTTTTAAGTTTGGAGAAAGCATAGAATCTAAGTTAGGCAATATCTCTGTATTTATGGGAGATTCTACACTTAACTACAAAGTAGATAAGATAGAGATTCTATAGGTTAAATATATGAAAATACTTGATTATCTCTTTTACATAGCGTTATGTATAGTAGCAAGTATTGGATTATTTAGCTTTAATCGCAGCGTTGATATGTATTTTTTCCTGCCTACTTTTGAATCAACACGATATGAAGTATATGAGAAAGATCAATGGCAGCTAGATTCTATAAATCTAGTCTCAATGGATATAACACAAATAAACCCTGATAAATATCTCATTAGCTACATAAGCAAGGATAATAATACAAATCTATATGGCATGATTTTTTATCCAAGCAAATACAGCATACTAACCCAAAAAGGAATATGGCAAAATATTGCCACAAACACAAAAACACATAGCCAAGAAATACTACTCTTTGACACAAAAACTCTTAACGCACAAACAAAGCAACACATACATTCCTTGCATAGTGCCTTGACACAAAATATTGATTCTAATCTTTATTTATTTCTTAATGCTACCCTACTACAAAAGCCACTTACCACAAGGACATATATCTTTCAAGCAAACTTAGAACATATTGCAAAAGCTATTGAATCTAATACTACACAAGAGAATGCAAACCCACTTTTTAGTTTGCACGAAAATCCAGCATTAAGCCTATTTGCAAGGACAAATGCGTTTTTCTCGCATAAACCAAGCACTTTTTTTGGCACAAATAATACTATACAAGGCATAATCTTACCATTTTTTACACATATAGAAAAAAATCAAGCATTTTTTGGAATCTTTAATAAAGAACTCCAACTAGAAGAGATAGCTAAGCCACATAATAACACGCTTTATTCAAATCCAATTATAACACCCCTGCATCCTAGCTATGATATAAATAATCCAGCAAATGATTCTATAACGCATCAGTGTTTAGCCTTATATAGCAATAAGAGTGTGCAAGAAAATACGCCAAATCTAGCTTATCAATTTTGTAAAATAAGCAATGGATCATTACAATCTGAAGATATACAAGAGAGTAATAATCTAAGCGTTGGGGCTATGAGTGTGGCAGCGTTTGGACGCTATATCGTGCTACTTTATACAAATAAAGAGAATACAACAATCAATCTAGCCGTATGGAATGGCAGTGATTTTATAACTTTAAAAGAGCTTGATAGAAGCACAAAGGGAAGCTTTATAAACCCAAAGATACTCACTCATGGACCTTATGCTTATATCGCTTACGCAAAAGATATGCAAAGTAAAATCAATATAATCACATTGAATGAAACTTATATTAATAACCTTATTGCATCACGCAATGCGATAAATCAAAATGCAATGAAATAGGGAGTTTTTGATAAGGCTAAAGACTTTATGGATTCAGCTGCTGATGCGATGGAAAGTCAAGTGAGAAAACAGGCTGCTAAAATGAGTGATTCTCAGTTGTTGGATCGCTATAATAATGCCGAGAGTGATAAGGTTAGAGCAATACTTGAAGCGGAGCTTAGAAAAAGAGGATTATTATAGGATAGTCCGCTAAGTCTAAATCTCTTACCGCAGCATTAAAGTTTTAATCAACACAGCTTTAATAAAAACTACAATGCAAATCTATCTATAAGTTAGAATCATGATAGATTTGCAACTAAACCCTACATTCTGTATAGCCTTAAACATTAAATTAGTTAAGTTTTACTCTAGTTTCTAAACCAAAACAAAATTTTACTGCATACCACCACTATTTGCTATCTCTATCATTTGCGTAATGCTTTCTTCATAACTTGATTGTATATTTTCATCTTGTCCTAGAAACTCTTCCATTAATGCTTTTTTATCAATCGCTTCATCAAGCTCGACATCATTGCCTTTATGATAGCTGCCGATGCGGATCAGTACTTCATTTTCTTTCAAAAGGGCTTGCATACGGCGAAATTTCCTTGCCGCATTTTTATGCTCTTGTGAGATAATATCGTGCATAACCCTTGATGATGAATTTAGTATATTAATAGGCGGATAGATTCCAAAATCAGTTAGATTCCTATCAAGCATGATATGTCCATCTAAAATACTTCTGCTTTGGTCAGCAATAGGATCATTTAAGTCATCGCCCTCCATAAGCACGGTAAAAAATGCGGTAATACTGCCCTTACCCTCTTCCTTACCAGCACGCTCCATTAATTGTGGCAGAAGTGTCAAAACTGAAGGTGGATAGCCCTTACTTGTTGGCGGCTCACCTAAGGCTAGTCCTATTTCTCTTTGTGCCATTGCAAAACGCGTTACAGAATCCATGATAAATAGCACATCATGCCCTTTATCTTTGAAAAACTCCGCTATTGCCATAGCCGAGAATGCCCCATATTTTCGCATAAGTGGTGAGTCATCACTCGTTGCCACGACAAGCACGGTATTTTCAAGATTCCCACCTAAGTTTTTCTCAATAAATTCAGGCACTTCTCTGCCCCGCTCCCCGATAAGTGCTACAACCTTTATTTGTGCGGCACTCCCTTTTACAATCATACCCATAAGTGTTGATTTACCCACGCCAGACCCAGCAAAGATTCCCATTTTCTGCCCCTTACCGCATGTAAGTAAAGAATCTATGCTTTTTACCCCTACGCTAAAGACTTCATCTATAAGCCCCCGCTTTAACGCAGAAATAGGTACGTTAATGATAGGGGTGCAAGCACTCGCATATAACGCCCCAAGACTATCAAGTGGCACACCTAAAGGATTTATCACTCGCCCTAAAAGCTCATCGCCCACAGGGATATTTAAACCCTCTTTTGCAATCATCACTCTATCGCCACTCTTAAAGCCCTCTGTAAAACTAAAGGGACTAATGCTAAAGACTTCCTTATGCGTAGCGATTACAATGCCCTCTGTGCGTGTATCATTACCGCGGATAAGCCATACGACATCGCCCACACTTGGTGATAAACCGACTGCCTTTATGATATTTGTCTCCACAGAGATAATCTCGCCAAAATTTGGCGAAAGATTCGTTGTAAGGCTTAGTTTTTGTTTTAGATTCTCAATAGAAGCAATTTTAATAGTTTGTTGTTTTGCATTGTTATCATGTGTTTTAGACATTTTTGCTCCTTAAAAGATTTACAAACAATAAAAATTTGGTTACAATACGAAATTATACTTAAAAACCCTTAAGGATAGTTATGAATACAGAAAGAATTAATGAAGCAAATGCAAAAGCAAGTGGAAAAATCGCTATTGAAACGATTAATAAGCACATTGAAACACTTGCAAGTAAGTATGCAAAGACTATGAAGCTAGATGGCTTTAGAAAAGGTAAGGTGCCAGTGAGTGTTATAAAAACTCGCTACAAAGATAGTCTGCTTGAAGAATCTCGTCAGCAAAGCATTAATGAGTTTTTTGCGAATGCTATTAAGGCATTAAATATCACCGAAAAAGATGTGATAGGGCAACCACTTATCTCAAAGTTTGAAGAAAGTGAAAGCGGTATTGATATTGAGCTTAAAATTGGCATTACACCGACATTTAGCGTTGATGATGCAATCTCTTGTATGCCAAAGTTTAAACCTGAAAAAATCACTGATAAGCAAGTAGATGAGCGATTAGAGCAACTCGCAAAAAATCGCGCTCCAGTCGTGCCATCAAAAGCTAAAAAGCTAAAAAGCGGACATATAGCACATATTGATTTTGAAGGGTTTTTAGATGGCAAGGCATTTGATGGTGGCAAGGCAGAAAAGTTTGATTTAATAATCGGTTCTAATCAGTTTATCCCCGGCTTTGAAGATGCTTTGGTTGGCATGAGTGTGGGTGAAGAAAAGATGATTAATGTAACTTTTCCAGAGGATTATCAAGCCCCAAACCTTGCAGGAAAAGCCGTGCAATTTAAAGTAAAATTACATGCTATCAAGCAAAAAGATGAAGTAACTATTGATGATGCCTTTGCAAAGGCTATTCTAGGCGATAAAGAAGAGAATACTCTTGCAACACTAAAAGATCAAATCAAAAAAGATTTAGAGAGAGAATCTAAAATGAAGCTTTATAATGAAAAGCTAAAAGAAGAAGCCCTAGAAAATATCGCAAAGAAATTTACATTTGATTTGCCAGAAAATATTTTAGAGCAAGAAACGAATGTATTGCTTAATAATGAAATATCTAGCATGAAGCAAGAAGAAATAGAAGCTTTAATGGGCAATGAAGATAAGGTAAAAGAGCTAAGAGAAGCACAAAGACCAAAGGCTGAGATGAGTGTAAAAGTTACTTTTGTCGTGGATAAACTCGCAAAACAAGAGAAAATCAGCGTAGATGATAATGAAGTATTTCAAACGCTTTATTATGAATCTATGATGAGCGGACAAAACCCACAAGAAGTAATCGAGCATTATCGCAAAAACAACCTTCTACCAGCAGTAAAAATGGCAATCATCGAAGATAGAGTTATCACGCACTTGCTTGATAAGCATAATGGGGTTAAGTAGAAATTGCCTACGATATACGCATTAAAACATGCTCTTCCTGCTTGATATAAAGTTGGAACTAGCATTGTTTGTTCTTTCTTTTTATTGATTGTTCATAAAATTACATTAATTACTAAAAATTGCAGAAATGTCGGCTTTTTGATAATCTTTAAGAAGCATTGTTTGAGAAATTTATTAGCTGTCTGCGCGATTGCCACTCTCACTAATTGTATATAGCTATATTGATTGATTTCTTATTCTTTTTTTCTGCATCTAGTTTGCAGTTAATTAATTGCATTATATCGCTAGAGTAGCTTTTTGCAGAGTTTTTATAAATATGAGATTTTATATATAAAAATTTCTCTATTCTAATTACAACATGTGTATTATTCAAAGCTATGTAATTGACAAGATTATCAAACAAAAAAGTCTTTTATATAGCAACTTGATCTCTAAAAACACATTGTATGTCCTTATTCCAAGACTTTGACGCATTACACAACATGACATAACTTATATCTATGGAAATTCAGAATCTTAATTTATTGCGGATAAATACACAACACAAAAACTACATCTGCTCCATAAAACTTGCAGTGCGTGTGAGTTTTGCAAATTTAACTCCAAGTAATCCACCAATCTCTATACACAGCTTTTCAATATCTTCTTTCTTACCCTTAAGGATAATGGTTTCAAGGCAATTATGATGATCGACATGCACATGCGTTGTGCAGATAATTTGCACTAAATGATTATTATGTTCTATTTCATTCTTTTTTTGATTTAGCCCCCTTTGATGATGATCATAAATCAACACCAATACGCCTAAATGCTCTTTTGTCCCCTCACTCTCGCCCTTATCCCATTTTTCATCGACTAGCTTTTCGCGTATCATATCGCGGATAAGTTCTGAACGCGAAGTGTAGCCATTTTGCGTAATCTTACTATCAAGCTCATCAAGCAACCCAGATGGTAGGGATACGGAAAAACGAATAATGGAATCTTTATTTTCTTGTGTTTTTTCACTCTTTACTTGTCGCATATCTATCTCATTTTATTTAGAATCTAGTTTACAAATCACTCAAAAACTTGCATAATTATAGCAAACTCTATATAAATTAAATATTTCATAGCTATATTACAAATGAAAAGCTAACAACACTTAGCAAAGTTTTAAGTAAAATTACAAGATATTATCAAACCACGAAAGCAACACAATGGCACATAAAGATTTAAAGCGTTATGTCTATGCAAATATTCATACAGACCATTTTCTACATAATCTAAAGCTGATACGCGAATATGTGCCACAACGCACGCATTTAATGCTAGTCCTAAAGGCTGATGCGTATGGACATGGTGCATTAAAGTTGGGAAAACTCGCCCTAACACACGGAATCTATCAAGTAGGTGTTGCCACTTTTGATGAGGCAATGGAGCTAAGAGAGCATTTAGCACAAGCCAAGATTCTAGTCTTGGGATATACGCCGCCTTCTGTCGTTGATGGGGCGATTAAGCATGACATTGAGCTATGCGTATATGATATAGACATGGCAAGAGAGCTAAATAAAAGCGCAAAAAGACAGAATAAACAAGCAAAAATACATATCAAGCTTGATACTGGTATGAATCGAATTGGCTATCAATGCGATTCAAAAAGTCTCAATGAAATCCATGAGATAGCAAAGCTACCAAATGTTTTTATACGCGGTATCTTTACGCATTTTGCGAGTGCAGATTGTGATTTGGGATATTTGAATCTGCAGCATGAACGATTTTGTGCTTTTGTATCTTTGCTTCCTAAGCATCAAGATACACTACTGCATTGTGCCAATAGTGCAAGCATTATGAATGCAAGTAAAACGCATTTAGATATGGTAAGACTTGGAATCATCGCCTATGGTTTAAAGCCATCTTTTGCGATGGATATGCAAGGGTTAGAGTTAAAACCTGTTATGAGTTTTAGGGCGCATATCGTGCATATCAAAGAGGTTGATGCGAATGAATGTGTGAGTTATGGTGGCACTTTTATCACACATAAGAAAACTAAAATCGCTACATTACCAGTGGGCTATGCTGATGGATATATGCGACTTTTATCTAATAAAGCAGAAGTTTTAATACGCGGTAAAAGAGCAAGGGTTATAGGCAATATTTGCATGGATCAATGCATGGTTGATGTGAGCGATATAGAAGAAGTGAAAGTGGGAGATTGTGCTGTGTTGTTTGGCTATGATGATTTTGGCAATATTCTTAGCGTAGATGAGCTAGCCGCACACATAGGCACGATTAATTATGAGCTTATCTGTGCAGTATCAAAACGCGTCGCAAGGGTGTATGTGTAGTATGCTTGTTCTTCATCATATAACCCCAAATATTTGTTATAATACTTCAATTAAAACCACCACGAAAAACGCTTTAATAAAACAAAAGAGAGACAAGCAATGGATAATATCATCTTAATAGGCTTTATGGGTAGCGGTAAAAGCACCATAGCAAAGCTACTTGCAACAGCCCTAAATATGCCCTTTATAGATAGTGATACATATATAGCGAAGAAAGAAAAAAGCAGTATTAAAGATATTTTTACATATAAAGGCGAAGCATATTTCCGCCATTTAGAATCTCTTTTTATAGAATCTTTTTCCACACAAAAAGGGTATATTATCGCAACAGGTGGTGGTATGCCAATCTTTAATAATGTAAGAGGGCTTGGTGTATGTTTCTATTTGCAAAGCGATTTTGATACAATCACACAACGCATTTTAAAAGAAAAAGAAGCCACAAAAGAAAACACACGACCTCTATTTGATGACATATCTACAGCCAAAGATCTCTATAATGAACGCATTAAAATATATGAAAACTCATGTGATTACATTATAGATTCTAGACAAGATACACAAGCAATAGTTGATAGAATCATATCTCTACTGCACACAAAACCCATACACCCACAATAAAAAGGCATATTCATGCTCACACTAAATACAAACAACCCTTATCATTTTCTACTCGTTCATTGCAATGAGTATAAAAATGGTGCAAGTCTTATACTCTCCTTGCATTGCATAAGTGCCCTTGCAAATGAGTTTCCAAACTCTAAAATTAGCTTTCTTTTGCACTCAAGTATGCAGGACTTTTTTCAAAATAATCCACATATACACAAGATTTTTTGCATTGACACAGACCCAAATCTAGCAAAATCCTTAAAAAATGCAAAGATTAATATTTCACTTTCACTTGTAGCTGATAAAAAAAGCACAATAGCATTATTTCGTGCTGGGATTAAAGCTAGAATAGGTGTATTTTCACACTTTTATTCACTTCTTTTTAACTATAAGATTAAGCAGAAACGCACATTAAATAACAAACATGAAGCTGAATATAACTTTGATTTACTGCGATTTCTGCAATGCAAACAATTCATATATCCAAAGCTATATCTCAAACTAAGCGATATAGCCACCGCCCAAGAGATTATCGCACAGAAGTTTGACACAGATCTAGACACTAGCTATATTACAATCTGCCCAAGTTATGGATTGCAAGAGCTAGGCTGGAAGAGTAGGCATTTCTTCACCATTGCAAATGCCATTGCTAAGTTTCATAATGTATTGATACTAGCCCCAATTGATGAAATGCAGGGTTATCAAGCTATGCTTTCACAATTCCCAAATCTCTCACAAAAAAATCTTTTTTCTAGCACAGCACAAGATAGCACGACAAAAACAAATACTATCACACAAGTCCTAGCCTTAATCCACCTAAGTAGCCTTTTTATCGCTAATAATAACACGCTTTTACACGCCGCCGCTGCACTTGATACTAGCACCTTTTCAATATTCCCGTATAAAAATACGATAAATCCGCACCGATATGCCCCCATCGGTCAAAATAAAAAGCATGTGATTTGCACACCTTTTGGTCTGTTTAACCCAAAAGATTCTCATGAGTATAGCGACTATGGATTGAATATGGATAGCATTACACCTGATATTGTATTAGCCATATTGCAGGCAAAATTCTTCTTAGATGAGCAGATTTTATTGCAGAATCTAAGCACGCCAATATCACAAGCAGACACAGAATCTAATACAGACATTATACAAGATTCTAACAATCTACAAAACTCAAAAATTACACAAGATTCTATAAATACAAAAGATTCTAAATATGCGAGTAATTCTGCTAACTTACAAGATTCTAAAAATTTGCAAGATTCTAAAACCACACAACCAAACCAAAGATTAGATATTACAGAATCTAGCCTTACATACACAAGACAAGCAAGTATTATTGATGAGAGAGGGTAATTACCCTACTAATATCTTAACCTTACAAACACCTAAAAAACCAATGCAAAAAAGTATCAATACTCCAAAGCCCTACATTAAAAGTTTTACATAATTCTATTAATCTTTCATATATTTGTTATAACTAAAAAACATATTGATAAGGCAAAATTACACTACTTTCAATACTTTCTTATAAGAATATGTTTGATTAAGTTTTAAAGGGTTGCATAAAGAGTAAAAACGATATTTTCTTAGTATTAGACTAGGGGATTGGAGCATGAAAAACTGAGATAAATTAAGATTACACAATAACACTTGCATAACCTCTAAAGATTCTATTTAACTACAAGGTAAAATCACATAAGAATCTATCCCTACTTTTTATGCGTGGTTTTATAGGGAATAAGGGCGTATTGCGCAACTTTAGTGTTGCCATAAGTTATTATGATAGAGCCTTTATTGTTTGCTATGAGTGTGTATTTTGGCAGATTGTCTTTTATGTCTGTATTGATACCATAAAAGTTAAGCCGCAGGGCTAAATCACTATTTGGCACATTGACATGTGTTATATTTCGCTTATACAATTCCTTTGCTATATCTTTTGCTTCATAAAACGAATAGGCAAAGTTATGTTGCACATTACTTATATAATAGGTAATTTTATTTCCAAAAAGAGCTATATTTCCAAATAGTAAAAATAAAATAAGCCCATAAATGCGAATCTTATATCGCATTCTAAATTGTGGCAAACGAGAACGCAAGTCAAAGAGAATCTTTTGCATAAAAAATGGAATCCCAACGCATAATGGCGGCAAAAAACTCTCAATTTCAATCTTTTGCCGTGTTGAAAACAGCATGATGAATAAAAATCCAACAAATGGTATGAGATGCAATAATAATGGGGACTTTTTAAAAGTGTAGCTATAAGTAGCAGCGACATAATATACAAACAATACAGGCGTAAAAACCAGCGACATAAGCCCCAAAGTATCAAAAAAATATGAATTTGGGACACCATGTATAGGTGCAAATTGATACATATTAACACCAAAACATATCATACTAAAAACCATTGTATAGGCTTTTCGCTTTAAGAGTGCGTAAAAAAAGAGAGCTAAGCACAAGATCGCCGCACCAGAATCTAAAAATACAGCAATGATAAATAACTCATAAGCAATGCGTTTGTAACGCACTTGAAAATACACAATAAGTAAGCATAAAAGTGTTAAAATCCCCATGTAAGAGAGAACTAAAGCTTGGGCTGATACGCCCGGTATCGCCATAAAAAGTAGCACACATACAATCGAATCGCTACTTTTATGCAAGATATGTAATGAAATGCTATACATCAGTATGCAATTAAGTATATGCAGACATATAAAAGGCAGACGCATACCATAATCATTGAACAATGGATTATGAAAAAAGTGTTGCATAAAAGATACGCCGATATTTGCAAGATAGCTTGGAAGAGAATCTTTATTAAAAAAATCATGTGCTTCTCTAATATATATACTCGTTTGGCTAGTCATAAAGCAAAGCAAGGCTACATCAAGTAGTAAAATAAGGCAAAAAGTCGCATGTAGTTTAAGATAATTTATAGAATCTAGCGTTTGAACTCTATGTGTATAGTCATATACCTTGCGTTTTGTGCCATGTTTTGTTGTCATTATCTACCTATTTTGTTGCCATTATCTCTAGCATTGCATTGTATGATAAAAATGTAAAGTTGTTGTTGTCTTTATTTGCTTGTGCTGGGATTGAATTAACATATTGATTTTTTTGTTGATATGATTGAGTGAATGGACATGACGCTATATGTTGTGATTACAGCCTATTTGCACCTGTGAATATATAGAATTATACAAATAAAATAGGAATAAAATGGGTGTAAGATTCGATGATTAAAACGAAATCCATCATCTTGCCACTCATTTAAACTTGATACAGAATTTACTTACATTTTTACACAAGCCATTGTTGTGTTTTGTAATTTTCTAATACTGCTTTTACATTATCATTATAGTATTTCGTTTGTATGAAAAGGGCATTAGCAAAATATTCGCTTGCACCAACAAGTCCCAAGAAAATAAAATCTCTTGCTTCAAGATAGCACTTTATATCATCAAATAAGGGTTGATTTTCATATAACTCCATAAATTCAACTTCTGTGTAAATGAGTTTTACATTATGAATTCTTTCACCTAGCCCCTTTAGTGCTTCAAGCTCCCCACCTTGTATATCCATCCATAAAATATCAATACACGGGATATTATTTTGCTGCATAAAAGTATCCAGTCGCACAGATTTTACACGCACTTCATCTTGCACATAATCTTCTATAGAATACTTACCAGAAGCCTTGAGTGTAGAGCTTGCACCTTGATTGCCATCAGAGTGAGTTGTATTTGTATGCTGTGCATTAATGGGATAAAAACTAATATAATCATCACTTTGTGATACTGCGGCTTCTGTTAATGTTATGTTTGAATAGAGTGAAACATTGCGGCGACAAGTAGGCAATGTATTTTCATTGCACTCAAAACTCCATATACAAGCATTTAAATTATTTTTAGCAAGTGTTTTTGCAAACGCCACGCTGTCTTCGCCATATCGCGATCCAAACTCAAACACATGGGTTACCCCCCCCCCCCATTTGTATTGCCTAACTTTGCAATACGAGGTATATGACTGAAAAATAAGTGATCGCCCAATCCACCATATTCTACTTTTATAATTAAATCTTTTGACATTGCTATCCTTTTTATGAAAATTAATGAATTTTAGAATAAAGATTCTATTATAATAAAAACAAAAGAAGTATTATTAAATCGTGTATAATTTTTTATTTTGATTGGGTTTCACACTATAACATAAAGAATATTGATTTAATCTTTTAATTCTAGTTTATTGGATTTTGTCGCAAAAATATCCAGCATAGAGTCTAAAAAAATAATTTCATTAGAATTTCAGTGAGATTCTAATGTAATAAATACTTAGATTCGAATAATCTTTAAATCTCGTAGTATATTTAGGTATATTTTAATTAAAAGTGGGTTGATTCTAAAACTTTAGACACCAAACTTTCTGTGTCTATATTAAGCTGTTTTTCAATCTTTTGTGTGTTGCCGTGTTTGACAAAAATATCTTCTATTTCAAAGCTTATAATCTTTGGAATCTGTGCTAGATTGCCACGCTCTAACTCACTAAATGCAAACTGCATGATACATGCACCAACACCATTTAGCTTATAACTATCACTCATAACAAAAATATGCGTATAGTCTCTCAAACACATAGCAAACATATCAGTATCAAGCGGCTTTAAGCTAATTATATCAAGCAGTGAAGCATAAATATTATGCTCTATTAGCAAACTAAGCCATACATCAAGCATACGACCCACACCATTGCCATAACCTACGAGTAGAATCTTTTTCCTGCTAGATTCTGTGTTATGTTGTATAGAATCTTTTGTATGCACTAAGCTACCATATAGCATTTGTGCTTTGTGTGCTTTTAGGTGTGTGTTATAGTTTTGTGTGTTATGAAGATTCTGCAGGACTATTCTACAAGATTCTAAATTCTCATTATCTTGCACCCCAATGCCTTGCACCCGCCCAAATGGTTGAGGTTCTAGATTCTTGTCGTTTTGAGTTTTTGACAAAAGCGAAAAATCTTTATTTGAATCTTTTTTAGATTCCGTGTTAGATACTTCGCCTAAAGGCTCAGTATGACAAGCGGTTGTTTTAGAATCTGTTTGCGTTGTCTCTTTAGTGCTTTTTGTAGATTCTGTTATGTGTTTATTAGAATCTAAACTTTGAGACATTTCGCTTCGCTCAACATGACAATTATTAGATTCTATATTTTGCCTTGCTTTTGTATCATAATCCTTTATAATAGAATCTAAACGCATATAGCATTTTTCTAGCATAAACTGCCCTCTAGGATAGCGGATAGCAAGCGGTGAAGTTACATATTGTGAATATTCAAGTTGCAAAGAAAGTGTATTATTATCCCTTGGGGCAATGAGAGTTATATTTGGTATGCTTTGTAGATAGGCAATATCTAGTAAGCCTTGATGCGTTTCACCATCTTCTCCCACAATCCCAGCTCTATCAATGCAAAATACCACAGGGAGTTTCATAATGCAAGTATCATGCACAATCTGATCAAATGCTCGTTGTAAAAAAGTAGAATAGATAGCAATATAAGGCTTAAAGCCTTCCTTTGCCATAGCTGCCATAGAGGTTACTGCGTGTTGTTCTGCGATTGCTACATCAAAGAATCTCTCTGGCATTATATCCATGAGTTTATCTAGCCCTGTGCCACTTGGCATAGCTGCGGTTACGCCTACGATTTTTTCGTTTTGTTGAGCCATACTTAAAAGCGTATCACTAAACACAGCGGTTGGGCTTTTAATCACACTTTTTGCAATCGCTTGTCCCGTGTTTAAGTCAAATGGGGCAACGCCATGCCATTTTTCATATTTACCTTCAGCGATTTGATAGCCCTTGCCCTTTATGGTTTGGCAATGTAGCAATACGGGACGATTTAAGTAGGCGACATTTTTTAGCGTAGTAACAACCTCTTCTATATTATTGCCATCAATTGGTCCTATATAATCAATCCCAAACTCTTCAAATAATAATCCGGGCGTAATGAGTTTAAAACTCTCTTCAAATCGTTTTGCGATAAAAGTCGTGCCATTTGGCATTTTATCCACTATTTTTTTCACTTTTTCTTTCATGGATTGATACAGCGGACTTGCAATCGTTTTTGATAGAATCTTAGAAATCGCACCAATAGGCTTTGCAATACTCATTTCATTATCATTTAAGATAATAATTACAGGCAGTTTTAAATCCCCTAATTCATTCAACGCTTCATAGACTAGCCCCGCACTCATAGAGCCATCGCCTATCATTACAATGGGCTTATGCGGATCATTTCTTAGCTTTTTAGCTTTAGCAGCACCTACTGCAAGGGAGAGTGAAGTCGAGCTATGCCCTGCTATAAAGTAGTCAAGACTGCTTTCATAAGGTGCGATAAAACCACTTATGCCATCAATTTGACGCAAACTCTCAAACTCTTTATACCTACCTGTAAGCAATTTATGTGCATAGGCTTGATGACTCACATCATAAATAAATGGGTGCAAAGAGCAGTCAAACACCGAGTGCATACCTACAATCAATTCAACCGCTCCAAGCGTAGAACTTAAATGTCCACCATTTTTACTCACCACTTCTAAGATTCTATGTCGTATTAACTCTGCTATGCTTTTTAACTCTGCTATGCTTACATGTGGCAATAAATGATGAATGTCTTCATTATTGAGTAGTTTTTGTGTGATACTACAAGGTGTGGCTACTTGCTTTGCAGTATCAGTTTGCATATCAAGATTATCAGTAAGAGTATTAACAAGTGTATCAATAGGTAAAGCCGTATTGCTAGTTGTGGATATAGATTGCCGCATTATCTCTCCTTTTTGTTCCTTGATATTATAGCGTTATATTGTAGTTTTATGTTTGTCGAGAAACTCGAATTTTTGCAGAGAGAGAGCAAAAATATAATACAACAGATACAAACATAGTATAAATGTTTTTTACTATAGAAACGAACTCTCACGGATTCTCCATAAAAGCCTAACTCTACTTGTTTTTGCTATACCTATATAAAACAATATTTGAAAACAAACAAAAAAACTAAACTTAAAATCATAAAAATATCTTGACTTTATTGCAAAAATATCTTATAATCACTTCTTTTTTTGTGTCGGGGCGTAGCTCAGTCTGGTTAGAGTACTTGGTTTGGGACCAAGGGGTCGAAGGTTCGAATCCTTTCGCCCCGACCATTTTCACTTAGCGTATTAAGGCATGTATGGTGGGTGTAGCTCAGTTGGTTAGAGCATCAGGTTGTGGCTCTGAGGGTCGTGGGTTCGAGCCCCATCATCCACCCCATATTTCTACATTGTTATAAAGCATAATATAAGCGAAGCTTTATGCGTCCATAGCTCAATTGGATAGAGCACCAGACTTCGGATCTGGGGGTTAGGGGTTCGACTCCCTTTGGGCGTACCACTTCATGCGCTCATAGCTCAGCTGGATAGAGCAACGGCCTTCTAAGCCGTAGGTCAGAGGTTCGAATCCTCTTGGGCGTACCACTTCTTTCTGGATTTTCAATTAACCATACTAAAGTATTTTTACATATGTTGCGTGGCGTTGTGGAGATATAATCTTAATTATGCTGTAATGCCGAAATCTTAACAAGATTAAGATAGAATGTCATTCATTTTAATTATATGAAAAAGGATATACATGGAACTAAAACTTGCTAAAGAAAGTCTCAAGGCAGATATCAAAGCAAACACCATTACATTTGAAGCAATGGCAAAAAAGGTGGAAGAAAGCGGCAGCAAAGGTGCAATATTTTATCTTGATAGAGAAAATGCGGAAAAGGATTTGAAAAAACTTGAGAGCTTTTTTAAAGGGAAAAACCATCACACGCTTATACGAGAGTTGCGTTATAGTATGGACACAAAGGATTATATTTACGAAGTGCATGTTTTATAAGCTAAATGTCGTTTTATATCATCATGCGGTAATGAGTGCTTTATGCACCCTACATGCCAAAGAATCTAGGATGGTCCAGCAGGGTGGGACTACTTATAAAGTCAAATAACTTTGATTATACATAGTTTGGGCTTTTGTGGAGCAATGCATTTTGTTGCTTGGTTAATAATTTTTGGTTAAAATCTCGCAAATTCTTTATTATGAGGAGAAATTATGGGAATTTATGATAGAAATTACACTCAAAATACACAAGAAGTAGATTACCAATCTTCATATAGTGATACTGCTCTTGTGAATTTTGTAAAAACGACATATAAATTTTTTGCAGGCAGTTTGCTTTTAGCAACAATAGGTGCATTGGTTGGTATGGCAAACTTTGAAGTTGTCATGCAATATAGAATGCCGATCTTGATAGTTGAGCTTGCTCTTATTTTTGGTCTAGGTTTTGTGCAAGATAAGCCCGGTATTAATCTAGCTGTATTCGCCGCATTTGCTTTTATTAGTGGTTTAGCTTTAGCTCCGATTTTAACTTTTGTGATGATAAAAAATCCAGCAATTGTAGCTCAAGCTCTTGCTATGACTACTATTATTTTTGGTATCATGAGTATTTTTGCTTTGAAAACTAAAAAAGATTTGGCAAATATGGGGACTGCACTATTCTGGTCAGTGCTTGTGATTTTTGTATTTGGTCTTTTAAATATGTTTGTTTTCAAAAGCCCTATGTTTCAGTTTGCAATTGCAAGTGCAGTAGTGCTTATCTTTAGTTTGTATATCGCTTATGATACACAAAATATTGTAAGAGGTCGTTATGATAATCCTATTATGGCGGCTATCTCTTTATACCTTGATGTGTTGAATATCTTTACTGCATTACTGCAGATATTAGGTCTTTCAAATAAGGATTAATCTAGAATCTGGGTGATACTTTATCATATTTGAGTGTAGCAAAATATCTCAAATTTAGATTCCATGAGAGTCTTTGCCCAATGGCTCAATATGATAAATCAAAGTTACCCGCTTATGTATGGTTTGCAAAGTAGAAACCTAGATTCAAAAATATTCATTTTTTAGCTTTACATTCACTTGCTTTTTTTATTCTATAGTTAAAGATATTTTATGAATACAGATAAAACTCATACAATATTGCGTATATTAGATGCAAATCTCAATAGATTGCAAGAGGGCATTCGCGTAGTAGAGGATATATTTCGCTATGTATATGACAACAAGGAAATAACCTATACGCTAAAGCAAATGCGACATAAAGCTATTTTACAGCATACAGATTTGCTGTTACAAGCACGCGATGTTGAATGCGATATTGCAAAAGGCAGCATTGACACAGAGATTGAAAGGCTAGATTTAGCAGCAATACTTCATGCAAACTTTCATAGAATCTGCGAAAGCGCAAGAGTGCTTGAAGAGTGTCTAAAGCTAAAAGAATATCAAAAGTTTGGCAAAAGTCAAACTTTTAAATCTTTGCGTTATGAGGCGTATAATTTGCATGTCATTGCAAATAAAATAATTGTGGATAATGCTTGCAAATAAAAATAAAATAAAAAGCAACACAAACTCTAAAGCCTAGCAATATCTATTTAAATCTTTTTAACCAAGTTGATATGCCTTGATGACTGAATAAACGCTTACAATCTCAGATAACAATCATTGCACTATGTAATATTGCAACAAGATTCCATGGCACGATATACAATAATAAAATGAATGTGATCCTAGCTATTTAAATCTCATGTATATTACAAAAAGAATGATATAATACGCCTTTTTATTATAATACAAATAAATCCTTTAGAATCTAAATCAAACGAGTTTAATTATAGAAAGGCAATTATGAATAACATTACACAAGATTCCACTATAAAATCCACACAGAATCCACAAGCACAGCAGACTTACCATGAAGTGCTAATAAATATAGAATGCAAACAGCAATATTTGCAAGATATTATCACGCAAAGCATTGCAGATATTATTTTGGAGCATGGAGATGGCGTAGAATTCATGGATAATACTAAGATTACGCTAGATTCTATTGAGAATAATGCTTAAATGGAAATCTTTGTGCGACAAAAGATTCTTATTGCCCTATTTGTCATGCTTGTCTGCTCTATACAAGCCGCACCGCTTCTACCTTTCATTCAAGCAAAAGCAGATATTAATGAAGATAAAGTAGGCTGGGAGGTGGATCTAAACCGCATTGCCCTAAATTTTACACAAAGCTCTCTTAGCAATCAAAAGCTCTACACAAGCTTTTCTGATAGTAACTTAAAGGGTAACTCCCAACTTGCACTGCAATTCTTTTTTACTCTAAATGGCAATTTCTATGCCCCACGATTTGTGGTCTTTAATACTGCCTATGCAGAATATGGCTTTACACAAATCACACAAACAAACAAAAGCGTTGTTACCAACAAAAACCTTGATAAAATGGTATTTTCAACAGACTATACGCAAAGAATGTGGGATTTTGACTGGGGTTTTGAGATATTTGAGATGGGTCCTTATGTGCGGGCTTCCTATCAAACAGAGTTTAATCCAACGCCAAGTGTGGGTCGCAGACATATCATAAACTACATGGCAGGGGCAAAGCTCTTTGATGGTAGATATGTGAAAAATCTTTATTTTGACTTCTTTGGCGAACATGATTTTAATCCCATGACAAAGCTAAATGGTGCAGGTTTAGAAGTGGGCGTATCGCTAGAATATAGCCTAAATAAACATGTAAAATGGACTTATACGATGAACTATAAAAAGTATATTTTCAATGCAAAAGATTCGAGAATCTCGCCTGATTATCAGATTCTACTTGAAACTCGCATTGATGCAAAGCTATTTAAAAGCTTGAGTATCGCACCACTTTTGCGTTACTATATGCTTAAAGCAAATGATATAGACTTGCCTGCATCAAACTTTATGGTTGGCGTATCGCTTAATTTTGGTAAAGTTTTGCTCCCACCGCAACAAGCATTAAAAGATTATGAGTTTGTGTATTAGATTTATAATGCAGGGCTAAGTTATTAGCGATTTTATGCTTTAATTGTATCTTAATTATTTCGTAAGGACGAGAATTTATGAGCAATACAAAGCCAAATGATGAGATACTAACACTCTTAGAGCAATACGCCACACAAAAAAGATTCTATGGTAAATCTTATCCTAAGATCCCATTTGTATTTTCACATAATGAGAGAGATTTTATCGTAGAAGAGATTCCACTCTATCCTTTTAGCAATACCGGGGAGCATAGAATCTTAAAAGTGAGAAAAAAGAATATAAGCACACTAGAATGTGTGAATCTCATCGCACAAGCCCTACATATCAAAGAAAGGGATATCGGCTATGCGGGATTAAAGGATAAGCACGCCCTTACTTATCAGCACATTTCAGTCCCAAACAAGGCATTTAAAGCCTATGAAAATAATCTACACAAGATAGATCAAATAAAGATTCTAGAATCTTATTTGCATGGGAATAAAATAAAAATAGGACATTTACAAGGCAATAAGTTTTTTATCCGCTTAAAAAAGGTTACACCGCAAAGCTTTGAGCGGCTAAAAGAAGAAGCACACCTAGCACAAAAGCAGGGCTTTCCAAACTTTTTTGGCTATCAAAGATTTGGTAATTTTGGGGATAACTATATGCAGGCATTACAGATTAAAAAGCCCCCAAATAAACAAAATCCATTAGAGCAACTGCTTATATCAAGTCTGCAAAGCGTATGCTTTAATCTATGGCTTGAAGAGCGACTAAAAATAAGCAATATCATGCAAAGTTTCAGTCTTAAAGATTCTATACAAGCTCTCTCTAGCATGTATAATATCACTATGGATAGAGAGATTTTTGAGATTTTGCACTCACAAGCCCTGCCACTCACACCACTCATAGGCGATGTATGTATGCACTATCCACATGGGAAATTTTTCTACTTTGGAGATAAAAGATTAAATGATTCACAAGAGATAAATTATGCTAAGACTATATTGAATGATACAGAGAGATTAAAGAATGGGGATATTAGTATCACAGGGCTATTAAGCGGTATGGATTGCAAAAAGATTCTAGAATCGCATTTGTTTGAATGCGATTATGAGTTTAAAGGGCAGAATAAGATTCGAGAAATTAATCTAAATAGTGTGGATTTTAAGCAGAATATAGAATCTAAGAATTGTCATGTTGAGCGTAGCAAAACACCTAACACTTTAGAATCTAGAATAGATTTTTTACCTACGGCTCAAAATGACAAGATTTCAGAATCTAAACAAAATCTAAAGTCTCACACAACACAAAATCTAGAATCCAAAAGCAATCATCACAAAATAAGATTAGCAAAGCAAGACGCATGTAGAATAGAAAAAAACTTTGCCTATCCCATTATGGCAAACGGAGCGAGGCGATATGCGTGGGTATATCCAAGCGACTTATCTATCAAATACAACGCAGAAAAAGCACAAGTAGAAATCGCTTTTACACTCCCAAGCGGTGCGTATGCCACAAGCTTTTTATCCTATATCAAAAACGGCGATGTGCGAGAATTTTAATGTAAAAAATAACTTCAATAAAGGAATAATATGCAATCTCTATATATACATATACCTTATATTTGTGTCATTATTTGCTTATTTATCATGCTTGTTTTATACAGACAGAGAGTAAAGGCTTTACGCATAAAAGAAGCATTAAACGAACAAGCCATTTTGTTTACAAATAAACATTATGAAGAGAAAATACAAGACTTACAACACACATTAACAGCCACAAAAAGCGAATATCTAGCACAATTAGAATCACTTAAAAAAGAACACACGCTAAATCTAACAAATGCCTTGCAAGAGAGGGAAAACGCCCTAAAAGCCCAATACACACAGAAGCAAGAACTCATGCAAGAGCTACTGCAAACTAACCAAGAGAAGCACACCGCATTAATGACGCAAAGATTCTATGAAATAAGCGAGCAGTTACTAGAAGAGAAAAATCGCCAATTCCAAGAAAAGCAAACCGATAGCTTAAAGCCGCTTTGCGATGAGATTATGCGATTTAAAACGGAGATAGCACAGCACACAAAGGACAATCAAGAGCGACACATTGCCTTGAATACCGAGATTAAACACCTAAAAGAAGCAAGCCTTAAAATATCAGCCGATGCGACTAATCTAGCAAACGCAATGCGTGGGGATTCTAAACTGCAAGGGCAATGGGGCGAGGTGATTTTAGAGCGATTGCTTGAGTCTAGCGGTTTGCAAAAGGATAGGGAATACTATACGCAGGTATTTGTGAAGAATGAAGCAAAAGAGATTTTGAGACCAGATGTTGTGATACATTTGCCAAACAATCGCTTTGTAGTTGTGGATTCTAAAGTGAGTTTGAGTGCGTATGAGAGATTTTTCAATGCGACAGATTCTAAAGAAATGCACCTAAACGCACATATCGAGAGTGTGAAAAATCATATAAAAAGCCTTTCACTCAAGCAATATCAACATTGCATTGAAGGGGGACAGCTTGATTTTGTCATTATGTTTATGCCGCTAGAAGGGGCGTATAGTGCGATTTTACAGCATGATATGCAGCTATTTTTAGATTCTTATAATAAGGGCATTATCCTTGCTGCCCCGACAACTCTTATGGTGATTTTGCGGCTTATCCATCATATTTGGAGTAATGAAGCAAAGGATAAAAATATCACAAAGATTCTGCAAGAATGCGTAAAACTTATTAAAAAATTTGATGGCTTTACAGAGAGTATGGAAAAAATTAGCCGTGCTTTAGAAACCGCCCAAAATGCGTATGAAAAAGCCGAGATTCAGATAAGAGGTCGCGGCTCACTTGGCAGTTATATCAAGAATCTAGACAACTATATGTCCCAAATCACAACGGATACAAAACCACAAACAAGCCCAAAAAACAATAAAGCATTAGAATCACATATTAACAAAGAAGAAGAACATATACAAAATGACCCTATGCCAGAAACCACAGACGATGAAAAAATCGCATTGTAGATTTAGCTTCTTATCTCTCTTTTACACACATGAATATGAGTTAATCACGGGTAATAAATGCATGATATTACAACATGACACAATAAAATAAAAATGATTACTCACTCTAAATTAGCGCAACTTGGAATAAAATCAAAATAAGTAGATAAAAGTGGATTGAAATCTACAGAATCTATATGATAAGATAAGACTTTCTTAGATTGTCTTTGTTTGAGATATTCTAGAGCGAACTAAAACCAAGATAGAGTATAAAGCCACAGCCTACAATACTCATAATCCCAAGTAGAGATTCTGAGACTTTAGCCACGCCCAAAATCACCGCAATGCTTACAGCGATAAGCAGGAGTGAGCCTAGATTTGTCCCGCAGATTGTCTTTAAGGCTTGTGTGCTTTTGCTTTTAGAATCTTGCCCTTTTAGCGTATTTTTTAGCACAAGGGCAACAACCGGTCCGGGTGTAATGATGAGTGTAATAACAGCACCCAAATACGCACCAAACAAAGTAAAATCTAGTAAGGTAAAATCTAGCATTTTAGTTGCTAAGACTATTTCTTAGCAATCTTTTCAATCACCGCATTAAAGCTTTTACTCGGTCGCATAATGTTTTCTGCCTTGCTGTCATCAAATTTATAATATCCGCCTAGATCTACTTTTACACCTTGTGCGGAGTTAAATTCAGCTCTAATAGAATCTTGCTTAGATTCTAGCTCATTAGCAATGGGTTTAAAAAATGCTGCAATGCTAGAATCTGTGCTTTGATTTGCCAACGCCCTAGCAAAATACATCGCCAAGTAAAAATGACTTGTGCGGTTGTCATCTTCGCCCACTTTGCGTGAAGGGGCTTTGTTGTTATCAAGCCATTGTGAAGTAGCCGAGTCTAGCGCGTCTGCTAGCACCTTTGCCTTAGGGCTATTTTGCTTTTGCGCGTAAAACTCTAGGCTTGCTTGCAGGGCTAAAAACTCGCCCAAGCTATCCCAACGCAAATGATTTTCTTCCACAAGCTGTTCTACCTGCTTTGGCGCACTGCCCCCAGCCCCGGTTTCAAACATCGCCCCACCATTTAGCATAGGCACGACGGAGAGCATTTTCGCACTTGTGCCAAGCTCCAAAATGGGGAAAAGATCCGTCAAATAATCACGCAAAACATTGCCTGTGATAGAAATGGCATTTTTCCCAGCACGGATAAGTCGCAGGGATTCTAAACAAGCTTCTTTTGGGGCTAGAATGGCTATGTCTTTGCCCTTTTCTTGCAGTCTCTTCTTAACTAAATCAATCATAATTTTATTACTAGCCCTCTTTTCATCTAGCCAGAAAATCGCCCTATCCCCTGTTAAATCCACCCTTTCAATCCCTAAATCAATCCAGTTTTGCACCGCATCAAATTTCGCTTGATTAGCTCTATAAATGTCATTTTTACGCACTTTGTGAGAAAGCAAGGTTGTGCCATTAGAATCTACGATAACAAACTCCCCATCATTTGGGGCTACAAAGGTTTTGTCGTGTGAGCCATACTCTTGGGCTTTTTTCGCCATTAAGCCTACATTGCTAACACTGCCTAAAGTCGCAGGATTTAGCACTCCATTAGCCTTTAAATCTTCAATCACGGCTTCATAAATAGTCGCATAAGTTTTATCGGGAATCACAGCGTTCGCATCGCATTCCTTGCCGTCTTTATCCCATAATCTCGCGCCATTTTTTAGCATAGCAGGCATTGAGGCATCTACAATCACATCGCTTGGGATATGCAGGTTGGTAATGCCTTTGTCGGAATTCACCATAGAAATTTTGGCGGATTTTTCTAAAATCTCATTGTATTTAGCGAGAATTGCCGCTTTTTTGGGGCTAGATTCTATCTTTGTAAGCAGCTCACTCACGCCATTATTGGCATTCACACCTAAAGATTCTAGCTCGTCTTTAAACTCAGTAAAAAGCTCTTTGAAATACGCTTTCACCGCATAGCCAAAAAGGATTGGATCGCTTACTTTCATCATCGTAGCCTTTAAATGCAGTGAAAAGAGTATGTCTTGCTTTTTGCAGGATTCAATTTGCTCTGTATAAAACTCACTTAGCTTTTGTGCGTCTATAAATGTGGCGTCCAAAATCTCATTTGCCTCTAGCTTTAGCTCCTCTTTCAATACCTTTTGCCCGCTAGAATCTTTGAAAATAATCTTAGCAGTCGTGGGAGATTCGATTAGCACCGCCTTTTCATTATCAAAGAAATCGCCCTCTTTCATATAGCTCACACAGCTTTTTGAGTTTTTATCAAAAGGCGTAACGCGGTAAGGATTTTTCTGTGCGTAGGATTTGACCGCATTGGTGCTACGGCGATCGGAATTGCCCTGTCGTAAAACAGGATTGACTGCCGAGCCTAGCACTTTTTGGTATTTTTCTTTCACTGCCTTTTCTTGCTCGTTGCTCGGCTCATCTGGGAAATTTGGCACATTATAGCCCTTTGCTTGTAGCTCTTTAATGGCGTTTTTAAGCTGGGGGATTGAAGCGGAGATATTTGGGGTTTTAATGAGATTTGCATTTGGCGTTTTGACAAGCTCACCAAGCTGACTTAGGGCGTCTTCTACGCGTTGATTTGGATTTAAACTCTCCGGGAATTGTGCTAAGATTCTAGCACTTAGGGAAATGTCAGCGCTCTCTACTTTAATGTCGGCGTGGTTAAGAAAAGCCTTTGCGATAGGCAGAAATGAGTAGGTCGCTAGGGCTGGGGATTCATCTGTGAGTGTGTAAGTGATTTTCATTGTGTGTCCTTTTGTCGTGAAATTAAAAGTGTCTTTAGTATAGCAAAAATCATTATTTTTGGAATAATAGGCAAGATTTTTTTAAACTTTTGGTGTGATAAGGGCGGATAGGTAGCAATGCATAATGTTTTAGTTGCAAGGCAATAAAGCCACCATATACTATCTTTGCGATACAACACTATTTGTTAAAGATTCTATAATCTCATGTAAAAAGTTGCATACTGCGGCTTTGTCTTGTTCTTTTGTGTTGCCTAAGGTTGGGTTAAATTCACTCAGCTCAAAGGCGATGATTTTATGTGAAAAAGATTCTATAATATCTTTAGTAAGCATGATTAACTCTTGCATATACAGCCCATTTGACTCGTTGCAACCTGTGCTTTGAAACTCACTGCAATCAAGCACATCTATATCTACACTCACATAAATCTTTGTGCTTTGAGTTAAGACTTCTTTCATCTTTTCTATACAATCTGCCCTGCCCTTTTGTAAAGATTCCACACTAAAGACACATATATTTTTAGAATTTATAACATCTTGTTCTGCTTTCTCTAAGCTTCTAATACCGCAATACACAATATTTTCTGGTTGTATAGAATCTTTTGAGATATTCATTAACTTTTCCCAAGATTCTTCTTGTGATTGTGTGAGTGTGTTTTTATTTGAGGCTTTATGTCCTATGAGAGCGGCTAAGGGCATACCATGCAAGTTACCGCTAAAAGTGCTAAAAGGCGTGTGAATATCCGCATGTGCATCAATCCAAATTATGCCTATTCTCTCATCTGGCAATGCGTTTTGAATGCCTTGTGCTACTGCCAATGCACTTGAGTGATCCCCGCTAATAATAAATGGGAAATTCTTCTCACAAATAATCTCTTCAGCCCTTTTAGCAACCTTATCTTTAAAAAAATCATACAATACATCAATATGCTTTGTATAGTCATCTTTTTTTGCTGGTGGGATTATGCTACTATCTAAAGAGAGATAATTTTTATCATGCAAAATAGCAAGATTCTCCTCTCTCATATACTCACATAGCAACGCAACACCTTTTGCTGAGCCAAGCTTCCCCCCTGCAATATCAGAAGCTATTCCTAGAATCTCTATCATGCCCTACCCTTTTAATATTAATGTGTCTCTTTTGTATGAAGCAATTTTCTTTTCATAAAAGCTAAAGCGACTGGTATAAAAATTAATGCCAATGAAATAAAAATAAGCCTATTTACACTATCGCCCTCACCTTGTGCGTAAGCGTGCATACCTGTGCCAAGATAGAAATTCACCCCAAAATATGTCATCAAAATGCTAGAGAAAGCAAGCACTGCAAGGACATTGTAGATATAAGGCAAATAAAGCGGTTTTAATAATCTCACATGCAGCACACACGCATACACGCCAACAGATACAAGCGACCAAGTCTCTTTAGAATCCCAACCCCAATATCTACCCCAAGATTCATTCGCCCATACACCACCTAAGAATGTCCCAACAACAAGCATTAATATCCCAATAATCATGCTCATCTCACTGATCGCACTTAAGGTAAGAATGGCAGAATCTACTTGTGGTCTTTTCTGCTGATTACGGAAGATAAAGAGAATAAGATTTGTAATGCCAAGCATGAAAGAAAGTCCTAAGAAGCCATAACTTGCTACAATTACTGCAACATGGATATTAAGCCAATATGATTGAAGCACTGGCTGAAGATTGCCAATTTGTGGGTCCATAAAACCCCAATGTGCTACCATTAGAGCCATACCCGCAAGAAAACTAGCCCCACACATAGCAAAATAAGACTTACGCAAGATAATAACACCTGATAAAGCACTAGCCCATGCGATATAAAGCATAGATTCATAAGCATTACTCCATGGAGCATGTCCGCCGACATACCAACGCAAAATAAGCCCTAAAGTATGCGCGACAAACACACAAAAAAGCAAGATATAGCAAGTTTTGCCAAGCCATTTTGGAATCTGCTTATTACTTAAAATCGCAATAAAAGCTATGAAAAATAATAACATGCCAAGCGCTAAATAAAAGTATTGTGATACTGGAAACACATCTGTTTTATTGAGAAAGAGTTCAGATTCTACAAGTGTGGGATTAAGATACAAGCTACCACCTACAAGGGCTTGATAGCGATTGTAAAAAAGGAGTGTTTCATTTAACTTCTCCCATTCGTCTAAAGCAACACCTACGCGTGTTTGCAAACGAAAATCTTCTAAGAAATAGACAAGCAGTGTTAGCTCTTTTCTATCCTCTGGATTACTTTGCTGAATTTGTGCTATATCAAGCATATTTGGATTACCAAAAGGTATCCATGAGTCGCCATCTGCTGGAATTAGTCGCAAATAATGCCATATTGAAAACGGCATAAGCAAGTCCATTTTCTCATGCAATCTTAAGATTTGCTTATCAAACTCATTGCGTTCAGAATCTCTTTTTTTAAGTGCCGTATTTACAAAATGATAAAGCTTATATGCTTTCTCAAACTTCTCTAATCTCTCTGCGTTAGGGGAGACGCTAAAGGCATATACATCATTTAGTTTGTCTTTATGAAATAAATCTTCAAACGATACATAGCTATCCCTAACGCCCAAAATATCAAGTATTTCTTTATTTGTTACTTTGATTAACCTTAGCTTTGCCATATCCTCTGGCATAGTCATAAGTCCTAGTAAAAACTGATTATGCTTTAAGCCCTTAAATTCTTTTTTACCTGTAACTTTTCGCATAATCTCATCACTATAAGTATCAAGCAGTTTAATACGCCCATCAAAGCCTTGTATCTGTATCTTTGCGAAACGCTTTAAAGTCTTATTAGGGATTTTTTTAAGCCCCTCTATTCTCTCTCTTATAGCTTCATCGCTCATATCTGCAAAAATGGGGGCAATTTTTTCTGTACTTTCTTTGCTTGTTGCAATGTGTGCTATGAAAGCTTCATTTGCTTGTATATATTTTTCTCTTAGTTGTTTATCTAAATGTGATTTTTTCTCACTATCAACACTATCTAACGATTTTTTGCGGGGTAATTCTTGTGAGAATTTGCTTGTATCAGATTCTATATTTTTAGATTCTGTATTTGCATATAAAGGTGTGCTTAATTGAAATAAGGCTAATCCAAAAAAGAGAAAGGCAATGCTTAATACCTTTTGTGATTTTACATAATTGCTTAACTTTCTAAAGCGAGAGTCATTATCAAATAAAAGCCATAAAGCCCCTAGAATTAAAAGCGTATAGCCTATATATGTTGGAATCTTGCCGGGGTCATTATTAACTGAAAGAATCGTTGCTGCATAAAGTGGCATTCCATTTTCATCGTGCATTTCTTTGCCCTCTTCATCTCTTTTTACACGATATTCACTTTGGAAGAATCTATATCCCTTGTAGTCAAGCACATTATTCATAAATATCTTAAATGGATATTCGCCATGTGTTTCATCAATCACACGCACATAAGAAGCAAAGCTTGATGGCATTTGTGAGCCCGCATAATTTATCACTTCAAATTTATCAAGCTTTAATTCAAATGGAAGTTGTATAAACTTTGGTCCCCATGAAAGTGTAATAAAGCGATTGCCAAAACAAGCAATTGCCCTTTCACCGCGATTTGATAAAAGCATGGTATGTGTGATACCATCATAGGTTACTTCAAATTTTGCTAAATAATGATTCTCTCTTTTTTTCACATCAATCTCTTTAGGATCTATCTCTCTATTCTCATTTTTTGCTTGTTCAAAAAGAGAGCTTAAAGAATAGTTAATAATAGAAACAGATTTAATGCTTAAAGGTTTATCAAAAGCCTCTTTTGTATCTAAGCTAAATTTTGAGAATCTCACATAAGGACTAAGTGAAATATCATAACCCTTTTTAAAGCTATCGAGCGGCAAAATATCACTTTGTGTGCCATTCTCCCCGACATCATTACTCACAAGCACATTTAAAAAGTTATCCCTAGATTCTATAAAGCTACTACTTCCCCCATCTTCTAGCACCATATTCCCCTCAAAGCCATAATATCGCGTAATACCAGCCCCCATAATAATCACAATCAAAGCAAAATGGAAAATATGCACGCTGACTTTAAAGCCATTATATTTCACACTCTTTAGCATACAGCCAAATAGACTAAGCCCAAGCCACGCATTAAGCAACTCAAACCACCATGACGCATAAATCACATCATGTGCGACAATAGAGCCATACTCTTTCTCTACAAAAGTAGCCCAACCGATTGAAGCCGCATAAAGCACCATGAGAAAAATGCTAAGGGGCATGGACGCAAAAAGATTATTCAAAAGTGCCTTAAGCAATACAGAAAGTTTTGCCATAATATCTCCACTTACAATTCACTACAAAAGAGATTCTCTAAAAGTTTAACCCTAAAAATTTAATTTGCCCTGCGTGTATTGCTCTATAAACATAGCCATACGCTTTTCACTATTTTTTTCATCGCCATAACCTTTGTTTTTTACAAATTGTAACATTGCATTAAAATAATTAGGATCATATCCATCAAGTTTTAGAATCCTAGTCCCATCACTCTCAAGCCATATAATAAGCGGTGTTTTCACCGCACCATAATATCTTGCTAAATCATCACTTTTTAGACTTTTTTGCATATAGGCTACTTCATGTGTTTTGCTATAACTTGTATTTACATAATAGGTTACAAAGTTATCTTTTATAAAGTCATGCAATTTTTGATTATCACGCATATCTTGTTTTAATATCTCGCAATATTTACAATTATTCACACCAAAGATAAGCATAATAGGCTTAGAATCTGATTCTATACGCACATTATTGCTGATAATATCTTCTAGTCCCTTATATCCAGCCACATCGATATTTTCTAGCTTTGTATCTAGCTCTTTTGTGCTTTGTTCTCCATCGCTAATTGAGATATTACCATCTTTACAGCCAGACATAACACAGCAAAAACCTAATATTGCTATACTTAAACTTTTCTTAAAAACTTTATTCACAACAATCCTTTTTATATTTAATAAACCTTTAACGCTTTTTAGACTTTAGTCGCCCTACCCTATTTTATAGAATCTTATCTTGATTTTATAGAATCTTATTTTGCACCTTTTGCTAAATCCTCTTCATATTCCAAGAATCCAGCCACACGCTCTTTTGGGCTATTATAATTTTTCCAAATATCATTGTAGATAAATTCTAATAAATGTATTATCCTTTTCTCCCCGGGGAATCCAGCTACACGCATAATCTCTTTACCATCAGTGCTTACAAACACGATTAAAGGCAGGGATTCTAACTTATAGAGTCGTGCGGTATCAAGTGAGCTTAACCCAGAGAGATTGAGATAGGGGATAGAGTGCCTTTTCTTATCGCTTAGATTGATATAATAAGGCAAGAAATTTAGCGTAATATAGCCTTGTATCACATCATTACCGATTAAACTTGCACTCAAAATGCTACAATGATAGCAATCATCTTTGCCAAAGACTATCATCACAGGCTTATCACCAAGCTGAATGCTTTTACTATTAAGAAAGATAGAATCTAAATCATCATCTATATTCACATTCGCCACTTCTTGCTTTGCCATAGCATTTTCATTATGATTTGCATTTGCTTGCAAGATTCCAAACACACCAAAAACTAACAAACATAAAAGCATTGTGCGTATCTTACATTCCATTTTGATACTCCCTTTATCCACAAAGCATAAAAGCTTGTATTCTACAATCTTAAAGGAAATAAAACTTTAATAAACTTGCTTAGATTCTATGTTTAAAATGCAATAAGTTACCAAACTATAAGGCAAAATCTCTAGCTTAGATTCTATATTTTGTGATACTTCATCTAGGGCTTAGTTATGACAAGTTTAAAATCTAAGCTTAAATACTTCACTACGCTTTAATCATCATAAAATACATTGTCATTTTGAGTTTGCGTAGCAAACGAAAAATCTCTATGCTTGTCATTTTGAGCCTTTGAAAAAGGCGAAAAATCTCTTTTAGATTCTGTTGTGGATTCTGTATTATGGGATACTTCGCCTAAAGGCTCAGTATGACAAGTGAGCGAAAAATCTTTCCTTAATCATATCTTATCCCCTTTTGTTGTAAATGCGGTATCTAAACCTAAAAATTCGCTTAGGTCTTTATATTGTGGATTGATAGATTCTATAAGCTTATTTTTAAATTCTCTTTTTTTGCCTTTTAGATATTTTTCTCGTTCAATAGCTTGTGAAATATTTTCAAATGCTTCAAAATATACAAGTCTTGTGCAGTTGTATTTTTGGCTAAAACCTTGCATAAGCTTGTGTTTATGCTCGTAAATGCGTTTTGCTAAATTGCTTGTAACGCCTATGTATAGCGTGGAATTTGTAGCATTACTCATCATATAAATGTAGGCTGGATATTTTGCTAGGCTTAGTTGATTTTGTGTCAATGTGATGTGTGGGCTTTGTGTCATTTTAAATTATCCTTTTTGTTGTTTTATATTGTTCCTTGTTTATCATTTTGAACCCTTTTTTCCTTTGTCATTTTGAGCCTTCCGCCTCCCTCTTGTCATTTTGAGCGTTAGCGAAAAATCTTTTTAGATTCTGCATTTTTAGATACTTCGCTTCGCTCAGTATGACAAGGTGGCAAGGCTTTTGATATGACAAGTGGGGACATTGTCATACTGAGCCCTTTTCCCTTTTGTCATACTGAGGCGTGAGCCGAAGTATCTATTATAAATATCTTATAAATATCTACTAGAAATCTCCCTTTAAACCATAATAACGCTTAAGCAAATATTGCTTTTAATAGCATACCCCGCATTGCTTGGAGATTCCGAATCTGTTTTGCATTGTGAGATATTTTCTCAAAATATGTTTTTAGATTTACACTTGCTAAAGATTCTTTGTCGGGTTTGATTATATGGTAATTAGCTATATCGTTTTTATTAATATGTTGTTGTGCTCCACCTGTTTGATTTAAAATAATTTCATCAATATTAAACTTTATCCATAAATACAAAAATTCACTAGAAAAATCATCATTTGGTATAACACCCACAACAGATTGATTTGCACAAGAATCAATTTCTAGCAAACTTACTTGTCCCAATGTAGCACCTGTTATTGCTATCACAACGCTCCCTTTAGGTAAAAGCTTTGTGTTTGATTTTTCAAATCCTAATTTTGTAATAGTTTTTGTTGGCTTAACGATTCTAAATTTATTGATTTCTCCAGAATTAATCCAAGCAATATCACCTCCCCAATATTCACTTTTTGCAGTATTTGGGGTGCCGCCTAGTTCTATTCTCACATAATCCCCCAATTTTCCCATTTCCCATTTTCCACTTTTTTGATGAGAGGAGGGAGGGGCTTGAATTGCGAAGTCGCTCCCTTCCCCTCTGCCATAACTTTCTTTTGCTTAATTCTGCTTATTTTCTATGAATATTTTTTAATCATCATGCAACTTCATAAACTTGTTATATCTTTTCTCATGGATAATATGACAAAAATCTCTTGAGTTTTTCAACTCAAAAGAATAAATCTTAAATAAAACAAAGGAGTAAAATGAAAAATAAAAAAAGCTCCTAAAGGAGCCTATAAAAGGAGTGGAGAGTAACAAAAACTTCACAATTTGTGTGGTTTAGCAAAGTTTTTGAAGCTATTAGGTGTAGGGAAATTGGAGGGGGTAACCTAACCTACATAACTACGCCCTAACATTAGGAACGCGATGAAACTATACATAAAAAATAGTTATTTGTCAATAAAAATGTAAAAAATACTTTACATTTTTGTATATTTTCATAACACAACCCCTTATAATTGTATGAAAATGGGATTTTTAGATAAATCTCTATATGCGTAATGGTCTCTTATCAATCAAATTTTATACAAATACAATGCCTGTTGAATAAGTGGTTATATGTATTAGTTAGAGATTTCGTCGTTGAAGTTATTAGCCCATTAGATTCTAAAGCTAAAAGAAATTTATGTAGTGAAAGTTATAAGTAAATAAAATAAAATCGTAAAAAACTTTGATAGCCAAAGCATTATCAAATAGAAATGGTTAAATTCTCCCTATAACCCCCTATCTTCTCCCCCTTGCATCAAGCCCCTTTTTTACAGATCGTTCAAACTCCATAGCAAGTTCTGGGTGTTTTTCTTCAAATCTT
>NZ_KK365988.1:45818-171415 GCF_000686565.1 Helicobacter bilis ATCC 51630 | reverse complement strand
TACAACAAGAGGCACACCCTCTTCTTTTGGTAGTTTTGTAACCGCACAAGGTGGGGCAGGAAATGCAGGGGGAAATGGGCAGTTTGGGGAAATGAAGTTTAGTATTGTAGATATACCAGAGAGTGAGACTAGCATAAATGTAAGTATTGGAGCGGGGGGAAGTGTGGATATATTTTATTAATTTAAAGATTCAGCCTTGATTATGCAATTTGCAAGTTTTAGAATCTGTTGGGGCAACAAGTGGGAAATACTTCACGCTTTAAAGATCTAGTTTGATTTTAAAACCATGCAGGAAACAAACTAGCTTTCCAAGATTGATGGTAGGCTTTTAATGTTTTTACCCTTTTTTATGGTCCATAAAAAAGGGTAAATCGTTAAAATGTTACCACAAGATGAAAGCTTATATAAAAGGATTAAAATGCAACAAGTAACCGAACAACTCATCACCGGCACAGCACAAACCACAGAACACATCATCACAAACAACACAGGCAGAAGCTTTTTACTCTTAGCACAAATGCAGGGGGGAAGTGGGGATATAAACGAGAATTTGAGACATACATTTACAGAGGGGCATTATGTTTGGAATCATCATGGTAGCGGAAACGCTTATGATAACTACTTCTCACAAAATGGCAATAGGGGGAATTTTATAAACCTAAACCACAAGGATAAGAATTTTTCAGTCGTTGGCGGAAGTGGTAGTTTAGAGGGGATTAATACGAAGCGTTATAGGTATTATTGGCATGTTGATAGAGATTTTAGCGGCGATATTACTTGGAAAGGTTGGCGGGGTGTTGGTTGGCAGGATTATAACAATAGCTATAAAATCGCACGAGAGGGACAGAAAAAGCATATAATATTATTCTTTAGGGCAGGGGATAGCATACGGATTAATTTTACGAGTTTTGGAAGTAGTGGGGATAAGGGGTTTGTTCGCTTAACCCCTTTAGCGTAAGCGTTTGTCTTTTTGCGGATTCTTCGCTCAAGGGCTCGGTCATGTATTTAATATACACTCCCTTCGCCTTTCACTCGAAAACCGCAAAAATTCATCAAAAATACTTCACGCTTTAAAGATTCTAGTTTGCGGTCAGCGAATGGATTCTACTTTGCAAGTTGCAAATCTTAGAATCTAGCTTAGAAATACTTGTCATGTTGAGGCGTTAGCCCAAACATCTTTTTATTTGCAAAAGGGATTTTTCGCTACGCTCAAAATGACAAGGGCGGTCAAAGTAAAGTAACGAAATAAAGGCATAACACCAAATAAAAAAGGATTTTTGATTTATTTGTAAAAACATGTTAAACTTAAAGCCTCCTTTCTGTTATACCTAGCATGTGACAATTTGTAATATTTAAAAGAATTTGTTAATATGCGATACTAACAAAAAGCACAAATAGCAAGAAAGCTATTATAATGACTTTGTTGAACATATCAAACTCTCCTTTCTAACTCTTGCTAGAAAAGAGAAATTTACCGCTTAAGTTGGTAGTTTAAGCGGTAACAAATTATACTTCAAATCTACAAATTAAATCAAGCCGTTTTATATCTTTTTGTTGTTATCTATAAATTAAGGATTAAACATGCTAGACACACATCAATTTTTTGAAAACCTAAACGAAATACAAAACAAAATCTATAATTCCTTTTTCCTAAAAGAAGTAGATAGGGTAAATCTAAGCCCAAATGAAAAAGCCCAACTAGATATAAAGATATTTGAGATTGCATGTAATAATGCTTTGAAACTACAAGAGATGATGCAAAGAGAAAAAGAGCTAGAATTTAGCTTATATCAAAAAAGGGTGGAGTTAGAAATAAATGTTATAAGGGCAAAGGCAGAAGCTACAAAGGCATTAAGTGAAGCAATAATTAGCGTCATTCAAGCCTATGTAACAAAGATTAGCGTTATAGATAATGCAAACATACAAAGGGCAAATATTTATACGCAATTAATGCAAGTAATCGCAAATGCAAGTAATCTAAACGCCCTAAGTCAAAGCGATAAAGAGGGCAATAGTCATATAGGCAATGCGATTAATATTATTTCAAAAATCAAAGATACAGAGGATGTAAATCTAGATTCTATTTCATTGGAGCGGTAGTGGACTTACAGAATGTAAAAATAGAACGAGATTCTAAATAATCACTGCAAAACACCGCTTTAATAAAAATAGAACCTAGATTTTAATCTCTCAAGGCATTGTCCAAACGGCAAAAATTCTCTACAATGCAATCTTTTATTACAAACATATTGTATCCATCTTCATAGAAATACTCCAATTCAAAGTTTTGTGTGTCAAGCGTTGTTTTTACGATATACATGCCTAAGCCAAAACCTTGTGAGAGTGGATTTTTAATATCTTTAAAATAAGGTTTAAAATATTCATTTACATCAAGTTTTAACTTTTCGCTTTTATTTTTTACAATCAAGTCTTTGCCCCTAGATTCTATAATCACTTTAGAATCTATGCTATATTTTATGCCATTATCAAGCAAGTTCTTAATACATAATGTAAATAAATGAAAATCCACTTTCACCAAGTCATCATGGTGCAAAAACACTATATTGTCATTATTATTAGAATCAATAAGTAGCATTTGCATAGCTTCTTTTACAATCTCTTGTAGGGGAATCTCTATCTTTTTTGTCATATAATTCTTACTTGCTAGCTGCTCGATTTTTGCAAACTCATCAATAAGTGAATTAAGTCTTTCAAACACGCCACACAATCTCTGCTTTTGTTTAGAATCCATAACCATTTCCGCTACAATACGCCCTTTTGTAATCGGTGTCTTAAGCTCGTGCATAATAGATCGTAAAAAAAGCGTCCTTGCCTCACCCACTGCTTTTAGCTTTTCAACAGAATGGTTAAATTCACGCACCAACTCACCTATTTCATCTTGATTTTTAGAACCCCAAACAATAGGTCGAATCTCATTTTCATTTGCCATAATCGCTATTTCATTTTTAATATGGCTAAGCGGCATTAGTCGCTTCATAAGTGTAATATAAATAATGACTAGAATAAGCACACCCATAAAGGTTAGCATGTGATATTTAGACCAATTAAATGCAATAGGATCTTGATAGACAACAAAATTATCCATAGTCCGCAAGGCAATAAATATATCATTCCCATCTTGTATGACACTCACGCTAAAGCTGCCCGGATGAGGTGCTGGCTCTTGTGCTATCCTCTCTTGCATGTATTCTGTTATAGGCACTTCATAAAAATTCTCTTCTTCAAGAAAGCTTTTTATGCCCTCCACACTTGCATTATATTGACGCATTTTACCGATGGCTGCAACGATGATATTATACTGCTTTATACTCTCTATGCCCGGCTGCACCTTGACATAAAAAAGTGAGACTGCTAGGAAACTAGCAAACGCAATGGCAAACAAAATGCTAATTTGAATAAATATAGATGTGCTTCTCCACATATCTAACCTTTAGAATCTAAGTTTAATTACACTGCCTAAAATATGGCATGAAGTGATAAAATAATTTGCAAAATGTGATTATAATGTTAAAAACTCCAATAAAGGAATATAGCCATGATAAAATCTCTAAAAAGTGCGAATGTTTCTAAAAATGCAAATATATATAAAAATGCTAGTATTGTTGCGTGTGTAGCCGGTGGTGTAAGCACAACCTTAGCTTATTGTAACAATAAAAAAGAAAAGGGGAAAGAAGTCGCCATGAAACAAGCCATTTTTCATGGGACATTAAATGCGTGTAAGGAGGGTTTAACTTATATCCTAACCACACAGATAAATAAAAGCACAGCTAACGCGATGATACAACATAGTGGCAATAAAGCCTTATATCTTATGAAAAATTTTGGCACAACAGCTTTTAAGCTTGGCACACAAATCGCAATGAACTCTGCAAATGACATTTTAAAATGGCAAAAAGGTGAAACAACAAATAAGGAATGCCTGCAATCTATCAAAAAGAATGCTTGTGGCATTATAGGTGGATTTGTAGTAGCGCGCGGATTCTCTATTGTTTGTGGTGCGGTGATACCGGGTGTTGGTGTATTAACTGGGGGTATTGCGGGTGCATATATTGGCGAATATGTAGGAAGAAAGATTGCGGAGAGGGTGTAAGAACTTTTGCTGAATAATCTTGCATTAGTTGTTATTGCCTGCTTAATCTTTTAATGCAAAATAAGTGTCTTAGATCTGATTGTATCAATAGCAATATTGTTGTCATTGTAAAAACTATCAAAGCCATTTTTTGAATACCGCTAGACTAACAAATAGGCTAGTATTTCACAAGAATTGTTTAGCTTATTAACGCTCACAAAAAATAAACTATAAAACACATTGCATATCTTGCATGAAGTTTTTATCTAACAAAAACTTATGTTTAAGAAGGTCTTAATCGCAATTTTTCTTTAAAATATCACAAACTCTCGAGACAACATATCCACTAAAATCCTTTGGCACATTAGATTCTTTATTGTAATAATACAAATCCACCTCTATATCTAATCCTTGAAAATCTAGCGTTTTATTACAAAATACTTCTTTAAAGCCCTGCAATTTATCCCTTGCGTTTGCTTCAAAGCTTAAGCCCTTAGGATCTACAAAAATGATTTTATAATCCCCGCTTTGCTTATGCTTTAACCAAAAGATAAAATCGGGGTAAAACTTCCTTTGCTCTTGGCTTTGCGTATCAAAATAGGGGATAAATATAGAATCTTTTGTTTCTACAATCTTGCTAAAGCACCACTCATAATCTTTAAATGCGTTCTTAGAATCTTGTAAATATTTCTGCAAATCCTCTAAAAATTCTATCTCACTTCTTTCACTAATAGCATAGTTAATATGGATTGCAGAATCTTTATATGATTCTAAAACCATAGGGCTATAATAGTGCTTTGCTAGCTCTGCCGTGATAACATAGCTATGTTTTTCTACTCTTTGTGTTGGTTTAGCTTGGATTTGCTCGGTGTATTCATCTAGTGAGATTTTGCCTTTTTCAAACTCTTTTTTAAGCTCATCTATGCTTTTAGTTTGTTTGCTCTGTGTCAATTCTTTAACTGCTTTATTCATCTCTTTTATAATCGCTTCACTTAGTCCATCACCACTTAGCATAAAATCTTTAAAATGCGTAATGCTATCTTCACAAGGCACAAACTTTTCTAACTCTAGCAAAGGTGTGTGGAAAAATCTATCCATACTATGCAGGGCATTTTGTGGTTTAAGCTTTGGCATATTGCCCTTTATCTCTAAGCTTACACTTGCTTCATCACGCATTTTTTGCTGTATCTTTTGCAAAGTGCTAAAGCCTAAATCCGCTCTATTTATCCCACTTGATACAAGCAAAATATCTTCATCATAAGATTCTATATATTTGCTTAATCTCTCAAAATCATAATGTGAAATCACAAAAGTTTTATTGCTTTTATGAGAGTTTTTATAGCTTGGCACAAGCAGTGGCTCTAGCGTTTTATTTCTCTTAAAGCCTGTAAGCTTACTTTGGAATCTAAAGCCCTCAAGCCCCTTTAAAATCCACTCAATCGCTTCATTTTCTGTCGCCATAATAAACACACTTTCAACCCCCAAACTCCCATCACCTAAAGAATCCTTTGTGTTATACTCTAGCTTATCACTTGCTTTTAGTCGTTTGCGGACATCTTTAAAAGGCTCAATTCTCACCCCTCGCCCTATGGTTTGCAGGACATATTTTTTTGCCTTTTTGCTACCGATATTGATAAAGTTAATGAAATTCACACGATTGCTATCCCACCCCTCGCTAAACACCTTGCTTCCCATCATAATTTGTATGGGCGATTCTCTATGATTTAGCTCTTCAAAATACCCCTTTGCCATATCCTCCCCACTCTCAATGCCTAGCCCATCAAGATAGCTTTTCTCCCACTCTTTAATGCTACCGATATTTAAAAGCAAAAAGGGTTTTGTCGCATTTTTACTTTTAAAGGCAAGTTCTTTATTATTTCCCTTAATCTTACAGCACTCTAGACTTGAAGCCTCTTTGGCATAAAAGATTTGCTCTCTTAAGTCTTTAGAATCCACTTTTGCAAGTCTCTCTAAAAAGTCTTTATTCATCTCGTTTTCAGCAAAATATATATTACTAGATTCTAGTTTTTTTGCTAAGTTTTTTGCAATCCCGCTTATATCTTTAGAATCTTGTAAGATTTTCATAATCGCTTCAAAATACAGCTTAATCCCCGCATCTTTGGTATTGACTTTATCCGCCACAGCGATGATTAAAGGATTATGATAATGCAAGTTTTCAAACCTTGCTTTTAAGCTTTTTAATTCCTGCTTTATCCCCACAAAAAGGATAAAACTCTCTAGTATCCGCTCTAGTTTTTCATCACTAGAATCCACCTTAGAATCTTTAAAGGCTTTGAGATTACTATCTAGCACCACGATATTTTTCCCATAGCCATCATTATTAAACTTCTCTAAATTGTAGTTAAAAGCACAAGTAAAAAGCTCTATATCATTATCAAAAGTCGCAGAAAAGTTAAAGATAAATCCGTGTGGATACTCCTGCCTTTCTCGCCCTTTTGCTAAGTCCCTTATATAGCTTTTTCTTATAGAATCTTTGCTATCGCCCTTATGTGCTTCATCAAGCAAGATATACCAGCCTTTTTCACGCATTAAATCATCATAATTTAGTCTTTTAGCCTTAGAATCTTTACCGACATTTTCCTTTATATCTAGCAAATCACTTCTGCCAAGAAACACGACATTTTCAAAGCCTAGCAAACTTTGATTATCATAAGCTTTTATCTCTTTGCAAGTGATTTGTATCGGCTGATACGCATTAAAGCTTTGTATATGTGTTTTAAACTGATGTAAAATCTTATCATTAGGCACAAGTAGCATTATTGGCTTAGATTCTATCTCGCCATTTTTCATAAGTTTTTGCATAAGGCTTATAAGCTTTATCATTACAATACTTTTGCCACTGCCTGTTGCCATCCAAAAGCTTGCCATATTGCAAAACTCTTTTATATCTAAGCCTTTTTTAGAATCTAATTTTATAGCATTGTATTTAAAAGCCTGTTTGTATTCATAGCATAGCTCTTTTGCATTATCCCTATACAGCTTTAAACTGCATAATGCCTTTTGCAACGCCGCTACTTGATACTCTTGCAGACTAATACTGCCATTAAAGCTTATTAAATCAAGGCTTTCAAAAAGATCGTTATAAGAGTGAATCTTTTTGTCTGTAATATCTTTTAAAATCAGTGATTGCTTTTTAGTCATTTTCCTGCTCTCGTGTTAAGTGTTTTATAGGTAGATTCTAAAATTTCTTCGTCTTCTTTTTGCGCCTTCAGCAATTCTTCTTTTTTTCGTTGTGCCTCAAAAAGTTGATATTGTTCATAAGCGATTTGTTCCATTTGTGCGTTAGAGATACTGCCATTATCTTTTAAAATTTGCATTCCTTGAAAGGTGAGCAAAGAATCCACATTTTGCCTCCAAAAGTCCATAGTCAAAGTTTGCTTATCTTTCACTCTAAGTTCTGCAGATTCTAAAAACACATTAACTAAACGATTTAAACTATCTAGCTCCTCTTTTTTTAGATAATTTTTCGCCACAATCACATCGCCTTTACGCGCAATATTGCCTTTCCAGCTTGTTAGCCCCATATTTAGTTCATTAGCATTAGCTCGCTCGCAAATAAGTTCCGCTGCAGTTTTATGCGTAGTCGCATACAAAAGCTTGTTTTGTGTTTGAGCAAAAAACATTTGCGTTGCCTTATCGCTTGGGTCATAATCTACACTCAAAGCAAAAAGCTCTCGCACTTTTTGATAAAACCTTTTTTCACTCGCCCTTATATCCCTAATCTGCTCTAACAGCTCATCAAAATAATCGCTTCTGCCATTTGGATTTTTAAGTCTATCACTATCAATGATGAAGCCCTTTTGTAAATAGCTCCTTAAATGTTCGTTTGCCCAGATTCTAAACTGCACACCCCTTTTACTACGGACACGAAAGCCCACGGCTAAAATCATCTCTAAGGAATAAAATTTTACCTTGTAGGATTTGCCATCACTAGCAGTTGTTCGGATTTCCCGAATAACTGAATTTGCCTGCAATTCCCCATCTTTTAGGATATTTGTGATATGTTCGCTTATACTAGATTTTGAGGTGTCAAAAAGTTTTGCCATAGAATCTTGAGCCAAAAATACACTCTCCCCAAGCTCATAGAGTTCAACCTTGATCTTTTTATCTTGTGTGGTGTAGAGGAGGATGTTTGGCATAGATTTTACTTTATGAAAAAATTTTTTATAGATACTAACACAGAATTTGAAGTAGGCAATGAATGTTCTAAAATTGCATTTTTTTCATCATAAAAACTAGCTAATGCATCCTTATACTCTTGAATATTATCCTCTTGATTAATTAAAAATATTTTAATTTCATCTTTTAGCTTGGTTAATTTATTAATTGTGTTCTTGTGAGATAAATATTTTTCATTTGGACTTAAAAAAATCAGAATAACTGTGATAGCTCCTGAAGCAATACTCAATATATCTATCATAACCTCACCCATAACATTTAATAACCAACCAGTAACAGCTTGACTAGAAGATGATAAAGAAATAGATAAAGCAAAAATTGATGTAAATATGAGAGTAACATAAATAAAACGCCAAAAATCCGCACTTTTTTCATGGTTATTCAAGATGTTGCTAAGCTCTATTTGCAAATCTTGCATTTCTTCTTTAATGTTTTCTAAAATTTCGTTTTCGCCCATTCCTCTACTCCCACCATATGAGATTTTTCAATTTTGGGTATTTGTGTAAATCTAAAGTGTTTAAAGAGATAATTTCTCCATTATCAAATTCACACGATTCTATGCCATTGGAATCTAAAAACAATCGCTTGATTTTCCAACCCATTAGATTTGCCATAGACTGAAAAATATCAAAGCCCTCTCTATACTCTGTGTGCATATCTAAACACACTCTTTCTCCCTTGCTAAGCTTATCAATAAGTTTTCGAGATTTACGATAATCTAGTATTGCTTCACATTTAGCATAGTCTTTGCCTTTGTAGATTTCATTGTCATATTGAGGCGAAGCCGAAATATCTCTTTTATTGCCCTGTTGAGATACTTCAGCTAACGCTTCAGTATGACAAAGAGAGGATTTAGGATGACAAAAACTTAGCACATATTCGCAATGAGCTAATGCCTCTTCATAGGATTCTAATTCATAGTATCTAAAAGCAATATTCAGAGGCTTTACTTGCTTATCATCTTTTAACTTTCCATTTTTCCATTCGCTACTAAAGGCTACTTTTTTAATACGTGGGAGTATCACATTATAAAAATGCTCCCCTTGCTCTACTAGCACAAATTTACGATTTGTACCCTCACGATTAAGCTCTAAAACTGCGTGAGCAGTAGTGCCACTCCCACCAAAAAAATCTAAAATTACAGAATCTTCCTTACTTGCCAAATAAATAGAATCTTTTACGGTATGAATGGATTTTGGGTAGTCAAATTCATTGTTTGGTAGGATATTATTCAAAATTTGCACCCCATAATTATTTGCAGAATATTTACTATCAAACCAAGTTGTTTTAGGATTAAATGTATCTTTGCTTCTTTTTATGTCCCAAACATTTCGTGTTTTTAGAAAAGTAGCAAACAATTCATTCTTAATATTTTCAATAGTTTGTCTTGCAAATCTCCATTTTCTTTCTATCCCCTGCGGGTCTATGGGATAAACTTCAATTATTCCATCCTCTCTAGTAACATTTGCGGTTGGGTGAAAATCATCTTTACATACTTCACCAAAACCAACAATTTTAGAATCTTTTACATAGATAGGATAAAAACAATTTTTAGCGGCAGTTCTTAAAGATTCTGAACCTGTAACATCTCTAAAGTTTCTTACATCTTTTTCATCTCTAGCTACTCCCTGAATAATATTTTTAATATTTGGATACATAAAATAAGCAAATTCGTTACTATATGAAAAATTATCACCTTGTGTGCCACTAGGATTATGCACAACACTCACACAAGTTTTTTCATACTCATAAAAAATATCGCTTAAAAGTAATCCTAAATTTTCTTGCTCATTTTCATCAATCGCACAAGTAAGAATCCCTCTTTGACTTAAAAATTCCTTACCTAATCTCAAACGATTTTCCATCATACTAAGCCAAGTAGAATCTTTAAAATTATTTTTATAGATAATTTCACTTGCAGGAGCATTATAAGGCGGGTCAATATAAATCAAATCCACTTTGCCTTGATATTTTGGCATTAGGGAATTTAAGGCTTGAAAATTATCCGCTTTTATGAGCTCACCATTAAGGATAGATTCTAAATCTTCAAAGGCATTTAGAATCTTATATTTTGTCTCACATTCAAAATGCTTTGTATCAATGGGTAAATAGCTATATTTGTTGTTTTTAGATTCTTTAGTTGTAATTTGTGTTTCTTCAATATGACAAGAGTAGCAAAAATCTATAAAGTCTTCTTTGTTAAAGCTTTCATTAATGAGATTGAGTTCTTGCCATTCTTTGATTTGAGATTCAAAGCCTTTATCATTAAGGATAGAATCTATAAGGGAATTTTGAGATTTTGCATTCTTGATAATATCAATACTAAAAACATACTCTACTTTCTTTGCAAATTTAGGCTTTAGCCACACAGCCTTTAGCTCATCTTCAAAATCCCCAATGAGTTTAATAACCTCTAGGGCTATATTGCGTATTTTTGATAAATGAGCGATGATGTCTCTATTCCATTCTTGAATCTCACTATCTTTAAAAAGATAATGATATGCCCACAAATCAAACTGCTCTTGTAAAAACGCCCTTGCATTTTTATGGATAAAAAAATCTACTTCATTTTGCTTTTTATAACTTGCAAAAAGCTTTTTTATGTGTGCTTCATCTAGGGGAAATTTATGTGCTTTCAGGGATTTTATAAAATCTTCGCTCAACTCGTTGCTATTTTCTTTAAACACGGCATTAAGTTCTGGGAATAAATCCTTTTGACTTAAAACCTTGATATAAATGGTGGGTATAGAATCTTGTGTATCTGTGCTTGTTTGCTCGATTTTATCAAGTTTGAAAATAAGCTTTCGCTTGGTATTATCAGCATTTTGCCTATATTCACTTGTATCAAAGTGGATTTGGGCTAGCTCGTTTTCATCGCTTAAGGTAAGGCTAGTATAAAGCGTATCACTTTTGACATAGTATAAGTCTTTTGTTTTATAAAAAAGGCTTGTATCTTTAGAATTGGTATAGACTTTCGCATAAATGTTTTTATACAGCGGCGTATCGTGGAAAAATGGCGTGCCGCTTTCATTGAGATAGCTTTCAAAGAAAGTGTAAAGCTTGTTGTAAAGATCGTGTGAGTTAAAACCATCATTTGAGATGGCAGAATCTAGATAGGCTTTTATGTGGGAAAAATACTGCTCTTTTATGCTTAAAAGATTGCTAAAACCGCTTTGTGTGTTGCCTGTATTGCTTTGTGTATTTTGTGCCGTATGAGCCTTTTCATAGGCTTTTATCTTTGCACCAAGATAACACTCCTCTAATTTGCTATAAAATGCTTTTTTGTAGTCCATTGTTTGCCTTTTTTGTATTCTTTTCCAAAGGTAATTTTAGCATATAGTTTTTAAGTGTGTTGTATCATTGAAGTTACTTTGCTTATGGAGCCACATTAATTTGATTCTGATTAAAAGTGTTGCTTGTCTAAGAGTATAATAAAAAAAGCGAATACCTTGAAACATGAATGCTTGTATAGAGACTATAATCTCTATACAAAGAATCTTATTTACATTCTTGCATAGCAATCGCTGTATTTTAGGGCAAAGCGAACTTTATAATCCCATAGATTCTAACAAGCCACTTTGCTATCAAGGCAAGTTATAAAGAAATATGAGATTAAACTTTATCTAACCTATCGTTTTAAGCCATTTACCGTTTGTAGCATGGAATCTGCTGTTTGAATGCTTTTTGAGTTTGCTTCATACGCTCTTTGCCCTGTGATTAGATCAGTCATTTCAGATACTAAACGCACATTGCTTAACTCTAAAAATCCCGCACGAATCTGTCCCAAGCCATCTTGTCCAGCTATGCCCTCTATTGGCTCACCGCTTGCGTTTGTATTCATATAGAGATTATCGCCTAAGCCATGCAAACCGGCTGGATTCACAAAATTCACAAGCTGAATCTGCCCTAAAACCTCCGCCTGTCCGTTGTTACCAAGTGTAACACTCACAGTGCCATCTGCACCGATATTTATGCTTTGTGCTTCTGGTGGCACGGTGATTTGTGGCTGGACTAGATAGCCCTCTGAAGTAACGATATTACCCTGATCATCAAGCTTAAAATTCCCACTTCTTGTATAAGCGATATTGCCATCTGGAAGCTGTATGGGGAAAAATCCTTTACCCATAATCGCTACATCAAGCGGATTTTCTGTCTCTTTTGGACTGCCTTGAGAATAGATTCTATTAATCGCTCCCGTTCTCACACCCACACCCACTTCAATACCTGTTGGCGTGAGTGTCGTCTCGCTTGTCTGTGTGCCTGCAAACTGCAATGTTTGATAAAATAGGTCATTAAACTCTGCTCTTTGTCGCTTAAAGCCCACTGTATTCACATTCGCAATGTTGTTTGAAGTCGTGTCGATTTGTAACTGCTGCCCTAACATTCCTGTTGTCGCAGTATAGAGTGATCTCATCATGCTAACTATCCTTAGTTTAAATTTGAGATAGTAAAAGCAAAAGGTATGCCAACTTTAGAATCTACGCACAATTTACTTCACAAACTCACATATATTGATTCTTAAACTCCACATAGCGAATGGCTGAATTTGCTATTTCTTCTATCTCTTCTTCGCTAAGTTCTCGCACAAATTTCGCTGGATTCCCAAGAATGAGTGATTTTGGCGGAAACTTTTTACCTTTTGTAACGACCGCTCCCGCCCCAACGATAGAATCTCTACCAATCCTAGCACCATCCATCACAATGCTACCCATGCCAATAAGGCAATTATCCTCAATATGACACGCATGGATAACGCAGCTGTGTCCTATGGTAACATTATCGCCAATAATCGCGGGATAACCGCTTTCAGCCTCGCCCTTTTCTCTATGCCATACATGTATCATGGTTAAATCTTGTATGTTTGTATTTTTACCAATTTTAATGTAATTTACATCGCCACGCAACACACAATTATACCAAATTGACGCATTATCGCCAATGCTTACCTCGCCAATAACCTTTGCCCCCTCACATATCAACACATCTTTACCAACACTAGGCGTAATGCCATTAAATTTTATCAACATGCTTTATCCTTTCCTTGCGTTTTTTATAGATTATAGCATTATTTTAGAGTAATGTTATTTTTATGGAATCTTAATAGATAGATTGGGGTGTGGATAATAAAAGATTCTAAAATTTAGCAATGTCATGCTGAAAATATTTATCTAACTGCAAATATTTGTCATGTTTAAATCTTTGAGTGAAGTATCTAAAAATATAAAATATAAACTCATCAAAGCTTAAATTCTAAAATACAGAATCTGGGCTAGGTTTTTTGAAAGTTTGTGCGAGAGAAGCTATTGATTATACTTGCAAAAATGATAGGAATTTTAGAATCTAGCGTATTTGTTATCTCTTGCTTTTTATTTTCTGCTTCTTGTATGAAATTTTGCGTATGGGTTTCTAGTTCGGCTTTTTTCTCATCGCCTTTTGCTGTGATAGATTCTAAGCTTTTTTCGCTTAAATCTGTGATTGCTTGCAGGTATAACTCTTTTTTTGTATTACATTCAGTGGCTAACTCATTTGCCTTTGTCTCTAACTCTAAAAGCCCCTCTGTTTTCTTTGTATCTAGGGCTTGTAAAGATTCATCACGCAAGGCTGTAAGTCTCGCATTTACTTCAGTATCAAGGGCTTTTACTTCTTGGAGTCTATTGTTTGCAACAGAATTTATCTCATTTATTGTGTCTGTTTTTATTTGATTTGATTCTACTATGAAATCTTGGGCTTGTGTTTGGAGTTGAGCTAAAAGCTTATTAAAGGCTTCTTGCAAACCTGTGTAATTATCTTGCAAATCTCTTTCATACTCTTCTTTTTTTAGCATTAAAGCTGCAATGGCGTTATTTAACTCTGTATTTAAGAAATCTCGCATATCATTTAAAAGGCTTTCATTATTCTCTGTAAGCCTTTTAAACTCTTCTATGGCTTGTTCTAAATTCCCTATGTTATGTTCTATAAGCTGTAATTTCTCATAGGTTTCTTTTACCTTTTGCATGGTGTTTTTTGTATCGGCTAAATCTAGCTGACAAGCATCATGCAGGGCTTCTATCTCATTACGCAGGGCTAGTGATGTAGCGTTTGCGTTATCCATTTCTTTTAAGGCTTGCATGATGTAGCTGTTTGCAAGTCTCACCATTTCGCTAAATCTCTTATTCATCGCTTCAATGTCAATGACTGCTACCTCAATGCTGTTTTTATTGTCTTTAAGCAATTCTACATGATAGAGATAAAAATCATTTAAAATACGCATAATAGCAATGAGTTCAGTAATGCCCCTTAAACTCAAATCTGTTTTAATAATAAAGTTTGCATTCTGTGTGAGTGCGTTTTGCATATCTGTATAAACTTTTTCTAGCCTGTCTTTATCAGCTTGGGTTATGCTTTGTGGGGGATTTATTGGGCTTGTTAAGTCTGCTTTTTTATCTTTTACTTCTTGGGCTATTTGTTTATCCACTTCTTGCATGGCGTTATGTAATTGCTCTGTAATGCTTTCTCTTTGTGTGGTTTGTGTAGCTTCTGTTGGTGTGGAATCTGCTTTAGATTCTGTATTTTCTTGTGGTGTGGAATCTGCTTTAGATTCTGTATTTTCTTGTGGTGTGGAATCTGTGGGCGTGTTTTCTTGTGTAACTTCTGCTATTGTTGTTCTTTGAAATTCTTGTGTGTCATTCATGTTTAATCCTTTTTTAATTTTAAAAGCTTTCATCTTGTGGTAACAATACCCCTTTTGTCATGTTGAGACGAAGGCGAAACATCTCTAGCTTTGCAAATAAAAAGATGTTTGGGCTTTGCCTTAATATGACAAAGAGGCAAAGAAAGACAAAAACCTACTTAAACAATTTTTCCCATACACTCTTACTTGCTTCATACTGCAGGGCGTGTATTTGCTTATCATGCAGGGCTTGAAGTTGTTTTACTTTTTCAATCTCTAGCCTTAAATCTGCCAACATTTGCCCGTGTAATAAAAAGTCTGTTTGCAATTCAGTTATACAATTAGCATTTACTTCTTGACTCTCTTTTAACTCTTGGGGGTTAAAATCCTTAACTTCTTGCAAACTTGTTTCTAGCTTTTGGATTCTAAATGCAACTTTAGATAAAGGGTCTGCAATATCAATAATAGGCTTTGCCCTATCAAGTAAATCACTATGTAAACCCTCTTTTATCTTTAGGTTATAAATATCACCTGCATTTTTATCTGCTAAATTTTGGGTTTTATTAATCTTAGAGAGTAGATACTGACTATTTTCTGCATGTTCTTTTAAGGTTTTCTGCAACGAAATTGTAAAATCTTGTAATCCCTTAATCTCTCCTATAAGAGTATTAACCACTTCGCCTAAATTGCCCTCGCTTTTTTGTTGCTCTTTTAGCTCTTGTATTTCTTTTGTGAGATTTGTTACAATTTCTTGTAATTCTTTTATTTGTTCTTGCTGAATCTCTTTATTTTGGGCTTGTGTTTTACGCCTTAGTGCCATTTGTTATCCTTTTTTAATTTTTTAAAGCTTTCATCTTGTCATGTTGAGGCTTTGAGCTGGAAATCTTTTTTATTTTCAAAGTAGAGATACTTCACGCTAAAGCGTTAAGACATGACAAATCTGCCTGTTTGCTTTAACTGCAAACTAGAGACTTTAAAGCGTGAAGTATTTTTGATGAATTTTTGCGGTTTTCGAGTGAAAGGCGAAGGGAGTGTATATTAAATACATGACCGAGCCTTGAGCGAAGAATCCGCAAAAAGTCGCAAAAAGACAAACGCTAACTAAATTTTATTCTTTAGAATAAAACAACCCAATTGTCGCAAAATCCTGCCCACTATATTTAAGCAACCCATTATCATCTTCACCGAATCTAGCCTTAGCAATTGCCATAACTCTATCCATACCCACAGCGATTTTTCTTCCTGCATCTTTTTGTTCTACATACATTCTAGGGCTTAGATTCCCTGCGATTAACAATGCACTTGCACCAATTAAAAAGCCAATTGATACCGGCTGTGCATCTGCATAATCACTAGGCTTTACAATCTTATTATGTGTGTTATCTTTATTTAAAAAGCGTAAAAAGTCTTTATCTTTGACTTCACTATTACATAATCCCGCTGCTGCTTCACTCCATACGCCAAAGTCTAATACTGGACAGCCATCAATCATACCTACTAATCCCATAAAAAGATTATTGCTAGCTCCTCTCTCCCCTGCGTATTTTTGCATATCTCGCCATTCTTCATCATTCTTTAATTGCTGGATTCCATAGCTATCAAGCATGATAATATAAGAATAGTGCATTGTGCTTATACCGCCATTACTCATGCTTTGTGCGCGTATTGGTTTAAGTGGGAAAATCTCTCTATTTTTATAATCAATGCCAGTCCTTGCTAGAAAAATCGCCCTGCGGATTGCTTTAACACTGATTGTATCGCCCTTTTGTATCTTTTTACTTGCATTTTTGACACTTGTTTCGGCTGTGGTGTCTTTGTAGCCATTTGTTTGGTCTGCTACTACGCAGTTTGTTAAATCATTTGTTAAAGCGGCGATAAATTGCTTATCTCTTGTATCCATCATCCATGTAGCAAGGCTATCTTTTGCTTCTTTTTCAAAGTCTATAAACTGCATTTCACTATAATGAAATACTGGGCTTAATAAACCATTACCGCTAATTTTTGGGTAAATGGTTTGGTTTAGGATTTCCATTTCATCGTAATTTGTTTGAAATTCCTCATTATCTTGGACTCCTGTGCCGGTCAATCTTGCTTTAAGTCGTGGGCGGAATGGCTGTTTATTTGCGATTTGATAGCTTCTTATGCCTCTGTCGCTTCCTTGCCCTACAAGTGGTTCAAAAGGGCTTTTAATCCAACTCATAGACTCTATTTCTTTTCCAATCTCAATGCCTATGTTAGGGTTATTTATAATATCTGTTAGAGTGTAACTCATTTTTTAGCTCCTGTGTTGTGAGTATTTGTTTTGTATATTAGTTTGTTTTTTTATTTATTTAAAGGGGGGGGATATTTTATTTTTTATTTTTTATTTTTTCTTAGCTTTCATTTTGTGGTAACATTTCAATGATTTTAATACTTTTATAGTAGTCATTATCGCTTAGATAACTCCTACTATAAAAGTATTAAAAAACATTAAAAGCCCACCATCAATCTTGGAAAGCTTTGTTTGTCTTTTGCATGGTTTTACGGCTTTGTTTGCTTTGCTTTGTGGTGTTATTTTATGTTGTGTAAAAACATGTTAAAAACAAAGCCTCCTTTCTGTTACTCTCTAGCATTGTAACAAATTGTAATGTTTTTACAAGTTTTGTTAATACGGCTTCTCTAACAAAAAGAATAAATAGCAATAAAGCTATTATAATAACTTTGCATTTAAGCATGTATCCTCCTTTCTGGCTCTTGCTAGAAAAGAGAAAATTGCCGCTTAAGTTCGTAGCTTAAGCGGCAGTAAAATTATACTTCAAATCTACAAATAAAAGATTCTTTAGCAAAACAGAGGCTAACAAAACTTAAAGCATTCCATTTTGTATTAAATTATCTAAATTCTTATCTGTTGTATTTTGTGGTAAGCCATGATTCTTCCCATCGATTGCAAGTTGTGTAACAAGTTTGCCTATTTCTTTTTGTAAGAAAGATTTATCGACTTTGCGTTTTAGCGTAACCCTGTGTGTGATAAGGAAGCGATAATATGTTACTATTGTGCTTTCACTATTTTCGCCTAAACCTCTTTCTTCCACTGCATATGCTTGAAAATTAAACTCCCCTGTTGCAATGCTATCTACATAAAAATATTCTGTTTCTTGTGTATGTCGAAACCCCTCGTTATCATAACTTGCTCTAAATACTTTATGATTACTATCTGTAAATACATAACTTACTGCTTGAAACTCGGCTTTTTCTAGGAGTAAATCTGTCCTACTTAAATCAACCTGTCTTAAATAAAATCTTTTGTTTGCATTCTCTTCTTTACTCTCAAATTCCTTTTGTTTTATCTCTCTTTGTTTTGTGTAGTTTTCTATAATCTTTTTTGCTACTTCTTCACTTGGAGGGTTTCTTTTGCCCTGTGTTTTTTCTTTGCAAATATGTGGGGAATAAAACCATGCCTCTTTACTTTCTGTTAATTCTACAAAACCAAACTTTAACTTACTCTCTTCACTTAATTGGCTGTATAGATTCATATAATCCCTATAATATCTATCTATGCTTTCATCGATTAAATCAAGCTTTAAATAATGCGTGATTTTTGGCTGATAGCCCTCTTTGTATCTGTTTTGTGAATCTTTTAGCTGTTTGTGTGCGATTTGATTATTAAAGCGTTTTATGCTTGGGTTTATTTCTTGTTCTTGCATATCTGTTGGGATATGTGATTTTACTTCGCAAATATCGTTATATTCTGGCAAAGCCTTATATCTTTTGCAATAATGCAAACTGCATAATGCCAAAACGCCGCCTTTTACCACTTGTGTAACTGCTGCCTGATGTGCTAAATCTTTTGTAATATCAATTTCTTGTGCTTTTTCTAGCTTTAGATCAAAGCCTCTTTTACTGAACTCATAGTCATAATGATTACTTCCTGCTTTTTCTTTACTCTGTCTGTTTCGCATAGTATCTAGAGTCTAGATATTTTATTGAATGATACACTACTTTATTCCCCTATACTTTTTTGTTTAACACAAGATTTTATTCTTTTAGATATTTTCAATAGAATAATATTTTTTAACCTTGCATTACAAACCAAGATTCTAAAGTTTTAAGATAGCAAATTACTTTATTAGACACAATCTCAATATTTTTATCTCATACAATTCCTATCTATCTAAAATATAGTTACGAAAAGTAACATATTTTACTTAAAATATTTAATATTCAATTATGCAAGTAATTATTATAAATAATATTTTATATAATTATAATATTAATTCTTATTTTATATTAGGAATATTTCAATGTGTAATATACCAACACAAAAAAGTTCAAAACTCATTCTATCTGCTGCATTACTAAGCATATCTTTAAGTCAAAGTTTATGTGCGAATGAAATAGCGACAGATGATAAACTAGCTGCCCTGCTAGATTCTAAAAAAAGTGATACAGATACGCAGACAAAACGACTAAATGCTGTGGTAACCTCTAGCACAGGCTTTGACTTACCACTCAAAGATGAGGCAAAAAATATTGTATTGATAGACAAAGAAGAGTTGCAAAACAAGGGCTTTTTAAATCTCAATCAAGCTTTGCAATACAGCCCTATTATCACTTTTAATAGCAATGGATTTGGCAATAATATAGACCTAAGGGGTCAAGGACTAGATTCCAATCGTGCGGTGAAAATCCTAGTCAACCGTGTGCCTATATCCCTGCTAGATACCTCTCATGGCGTTTCGCCCTACAATAATATAGATATTGAGAATATAGAAAGGATAGAGATAATACCCGGCGGTGGGGCTGTGGTGTATGGTAATGGCACAAGGGGTGGGGTTATAAATATTGTTACAAAAATGCCAAGCAAGGATTTTAACTGCGTAGTATTAAAAGCGATAAGTGGGGAGAGTGTGGGGCTTCAAGGTGGGAGTTTAAGCATTGCTAGTGGTAAAAAATTGAGTGAGAATCTATTCATAAAAGGCGATGTGAGTGCGGGATATACGCCCGGGGCGCGTAATGCTGCGGGTGTGGCTACTGATAAAAGTGAGATTAAAGCCTTTAGCAATGATAATGAGACAAATCTCTACACCGCCTTTCAAGCCCTATATAATCCCACTAAGAATCAAAAGTTTGACTTTAATATAAGCTACTCACACTCATGGCAAAATATCCCTCTAAGCTATCTCTCATATACTTCTACTATTAGAAATAGTGGTATCAATTCAACAACAATCACAAAAGATGAAAGCACCATAAAAAAAGAGCGAAACAATCCAGATGAATACACCATAAAAACGCAAAATGACTCCCTGCAAACTTCACTTAACTACACGACAAAATGGAGTGAGAATCTAGACTTTGATGCGTTAGCCTTTTATCAATTCTCACTTACAAGATATATGGAGTATGAATACTGCATTAGCACAAAGGTAACGGCAGCAATGTGTCCAGCGGGTATCATGGATATGGGAAAGCCTAGCGGATTCCAAAATCATGCCGCAGGACTGAATCTAAAGGCAAAATACACAACGACAAATAATACACTTATACTAGGACTTGATAATATCCTAGAATCTTCAAAGCGTATAAATCATATCGATCACTTTTTTCCTATGTATGCAAGAGGGACAACCATATCTTTTAGGGCTGCTTCACAACAAGCTGCACAACAACAAATGATCCACTATATAACAAACATCACAAATACCGCCATAAAGCTATCAAATAGTCTCTATGTATTTGATAGCTTTAGCTTGACAGATTCGCTAAAGCTTAGTGGTGGTGTGCGTCTAGAGTATTCTAACTATTGGATGCAAAATATCCAAGACTATTGGCAAAAAACAAAAAACACTGGCGGTAGCAACACAACAGAATCTAGCGAATATCTTAACTTCAAAGACCACGCACAAAACCTAAGCTATGCCGCAGAAATCACACCAAGCTATCAATACAGCGATGCAGGCAGCACTTATGCAAAGCTAGAGTTAGGCTTTATAAGCCCTAGTGCTTTTCAAATGATTAATGCCGATCCAAAGTCAAGCACGAATGGTAGCAATGGCATGTTAAACAAAAATGAAGCAAACGGCATTAAACCAGAGCAATATATCACCGCTGAAATAGGCATGAAAGATGAGCTTCACTTTAGCTATATCTCTGCGACACTTTTTTATACGCATACATTTAATGAGATTTTTGTAAATAATATCACGCATGGCACAGCCTATACATACAGCAATCTAGGGCAGACACAAAGAGTAGGTGCAGAACTTAACGCACAACAAAGCTTTTTTGATACTTCATGGCTAAGACTAAGTGAAAGTATAGGCATGCTTTATACAAATATATTGCAAACAAATGTAGCAAACGCCCATTTGCAAGGCAACATGGTGCCTTATGTCCCATGGCTTAAAGCAACTCTCAATATAGAATCTGATATTTTACGCACAGAGACATTAAGCCTTACACTCTTTTTCAATAATACCTACATTTCACAATCACTTGATTCTACAAGTGGCACAAGTAGCACAGCGGGAAAAAGTCATATTATGAATAAGGGTGGCTATGTGCTGAGTGATTTAGGTGCTATGTTTAGTATTAAAGATTTAAAAATTAATGTCGGCGTGCGAAATCTTTTTAACTCTTGGTATGCTACCTATCAAAAATACCCACTCTATGCCCCAGCCCTTGGTAGAAACTATTATGCGGAATTGAGATATAATTTTTAGTGCAATTTCTAAGAATTTAGAAGCTTGAAGAGTTGTGGTATCTGTGGAGATAGTTTTATAATTGCATCTGCATCAAAACAACATATAAGACATTGCAGTAAATCTTTAGCTTTATTTGCAATTTAAGAAAATAAAACTTATTTACAATTTACAATGATGAATTGCCACAATGCCACATGTTTAGCATGGAATATATTAAACACTTCATAGCTACTTTAAACTACTCTGCATTTTTTGCAATTTGTGCTATCTTTTCTACGATTTGTGGGTCTTCTAATGTGCTTACATCTTGTGTAACTGCCTCATTTCTAGCGATTGCTTTTAAGATTCTACGCATAATCTTACCGCTTCTAGTTTTTGGTAAGCCCGGCACAAATAGGGCTGCCCCAAGCTTTGCGATATTGCCTATCTCTTTACTTAAAATGCGATTAATCTCTTTTATAATCTCAAGCTCTTCAGCGGTATTATCCACCACACCTTCATGCAACACAATATAGGCAAACAAACTCTCACCTGTTATAGAATCTAATCTACTCACACATGCACTTTCTGCGACACTTGGGTGCTTTGCAATGGCAGACTCAATCTCTGCAGTGCCGATTCTGTGTCCGCTAACATTCACAACATCATCAGTTCTACCTGTGATAGTGATATAGCCTTTTTCATCAATGATCGCCCCATCGCCTGAGAAATATACTGGTTTGCCATCTTTTTTCACTTGTTTAAAGTAGCTATCCACATATCTGTCTGGATCGCCCCAAATGCCTCTAATCATTGAGGGCCATGGCTTTGTGATACAAAGTAGCCCTTGCTCTCCGGGGGCTGCTTTTGTCCCATCTTCATGCAAGACTTCTGCGATGATTCCGGGTAATGGCAAAGTAGCACAACCGGGGCGAATAGGTGTAGCACCGGGTAGTGGGGTAATCATATTGCCACCTGTTTCTGTTTGCCACCATGTATCAACGATAGGGCATTTACTACCACCGATCTCTTCATAAAACCATTTCCATGCAGTAGGGTTAATAGGCTCACCCACTGTGCCTAAAACTTTTAAAGAGCTTAAGTCATAATTCTTTGGTTCATTCTCAGCATGTGAATGCAACATGCGAATGGCAGTCGGTGAAGTATAGAATTTATCTACCATATATTCTTCTATCATCTGCCACCATCTGCCATAGTTTGGATATGCAAGTGTGCCCTCATAAATAATAGTCGTAGCCCCACACGCTAAAGGACCATAAATCAAATAAGTATGCCCCGTAATCCACCCAACATCAGCGGTGCACCAAAAATTATCAGAATCTTTAATATCAAAAACCCATTCCATAGTCATCTGTGCATACAAAATATAGCCCGCACTGCTATGCTGCACACCTTTTGGCTTACCCGTGCTACCGCTTGTATAAAGCAAGAATAGTGGATCTTCTGAATCCATAGGCTCTGGCTCAAATGTGCTTTTTTCATGGGCTACCATCTCATTATATGAGTAGTCTCTCCCTCTCACATAGTTTATATCACAATCATTACGCGTTACTACAAGCACCTTTTTCACACTAGGACATGCATTATCTTCCAACGCCTTATCTACTGCTGGTTTTAGCATATAGGGCTTTCCTTTCCTAAACGCACCATCAGCAGTAACCACTAGCTTTGCCTCTGCATCTTGGATTCTATCCCTTAATGCTTCTGGGCTAAATCCACCAAATACAACGCTATGAATAGCCCCAATTCTAGCACATGCAAGCATAACAATAGCTACCTCTGGAATCATAGGCATATACAGCACAACCCTATCGCCTTTTTTAATGTCAAAGTGATTTTTCAATAAATTTGCAGTTTTATTGACCTCTGTATAAAGTTTGCGATAGGTAATGACTTTATAATCGCCCATCTCGCCCTCAAAAATGATAGCAACTTTATTTTTCTTAGTCTTTAAATGTCTATCAATACACTGATAAGAAACATTTAGCTTACCACCCTCAAACCACTTGTAAAAGGGGGCATTATCATCATTTAAAACACGATTAAAATCCTTAAACCAGTGAATCTTCTCTCTAGCTTGTTTCGCCCAAAAGCCCTCATAATCAGTATCTGCCTCATAGCACAAGTCCTCATATTCACACATATTTTTAATCCGTGCTTGTTTGGCAAACTCTCTGTTTGGTTTAAATATCTGCTTTGCAAACGCCTTGTCTTCATCAATATTTTGCATTATGTTCTCCTTATCTGTGCTTTTTTATTAACACTTGATTAATTTAATATAATCTCAAATTCAAAAAAATGCAACTTAATTAACAATGAAAAAAACTAAAAGTAAGATATTGTTACTTTTATACCCATGAAATTTATAATGAAAAGCACAAAAATGTATCAAATATTCCAAAATTACTCATGCTTGAGATCTAAAATGTGTTAAAGTCCTGTTTGGTGCGTCAGCATGATTGTTCATTTGCAACATAATGTATAAAATATTAAAGTGTCATAAATTACAGCATAAACAAAATGCATGGTGTTTAGGCGCAACACTAAAGAGTATATGCACCTATATGTATTTTGTTTATTTTTGTTTCTTACATTCAAATTTTTCAACAACTTCTTATAATTTTTGAAATATCATCAGTGCTGTTGCAGAATCTTGATTGCATAAAAAATGAAGATTGGAATCATCAGTAATAGTCTTACCATCTTTCTGATATATGCAGGGGTAAGTATCTAAATCATGCCCTTTAAGGAAATGCAACTCGTTGAGAGACATTTCTTTAAGCGTATCGCAAATTGTATTTAGTCTAAAGATTCTACCTGCATTAAAACGCAATTTGTCTTGTTTGCCAATCTGTGCAGCTAGATAAAATCTACCACCATTCTTTAGCACTCTTTGAACTGATAATAATGCAAGTCGCCACGCATCTGGATTAATAGGTTCTCCATAAATCCCAAGCCCAAAGCCATCAAGTGCACCCATGATTGAAAAAGATTCAATGCTATTATCTTCTATGCCATGCAGTGTTGTTATGTCGGATTGAAGGCAACTTACCCCCCCCCCCCATATATCTTTAAATAGCGAAGTATTGAATCTATCTGTTAAATCTCGAATATCAATAAGCACAATATTTATTCCCATAGGTATAAGCAGTGTAGTGAAACCACAAAAACTTGACCCACAATCATAATGGCTTGAAGGCTTATGTTTATACACTTGCTTTGCTCCCCACAAATCCCTCACATAAGTTGGAATATAGCTGATCCCATGTTCTGTATTAATGTATTTAAGATCGCGAACAATATATTCATTTTTAGAATCCATGACGAATCTTCCATCAGTATTTAACGCATTGTAACGCTCCCTATCTTGTTGTATATCTTTCTTGCTTGCCCAAGGCACTCGCCAATCATAAAAATCATAAGGCGATACTGCCCCAACTTTTCGCGCTATCTTTCTCACTGCTCTTCGTATTTGTTTTACCAACCACCATGGCATAATAATCCTTTGTTTTTTAATAAATAAAAATGCTAATTGTAGCACAAAAATGATTTTGTAACTAGTCTTGCTCTCAACTTATAAATACATAATTTCACGCAAAAGAAACCTAATAAAGCAATACATTATATCCACCACGCCCTGAATCATTATTTCTATCAGCAACAAAAACAAATTTAGATCACAACAATATATTCCATGCAAAAAGATAGAATCAAATAAATATCACCTAAAATGCAAGAAACACAAATCGGTAAAACACAGATTACAAAATGAGATTCTATACTTTACTTAGAATCTAAGCCTTTACTTTTGCGGGGACATAGGCTTTTTGTGTGTCTTTTACCTTGTCTTGTAAATCTACAATGCTATACGCATGGGCTGCGCTTAAAAGCTTTTTTGTTAAAAAGTGATTGAGCTTATGGCTACCTGCAAAAGAGATATATCCACCAATGACTGGCATACCAAGCAGGGACATATCACCGATTGCATCAAGAATCTTATGCCTTACAAACTCATCTTTATATCGCAGTCCTTCAGCATTCATAATGCCTTTTTCATCAAGCACAATGCAATTATCAAAGCTACCGCCAAGCCCTAAGCCCATGGCTCTAAGCTGATTGACTTCCTGTAAAAATCCAAAAGTCCTAGCCCTTGCTATCTCTTCTTTATATTTTTGTGTGCTAAACTCAAACTTATAGCTTTGCTCCCTTATAGCTTGATGTGGGAATTTAATCGTAAAATCAAAGGTTATAGAATCACTTGGCATAAGTCGCACAAATTTACCGCCCTCTTCTACCTCAACAACTTCTTTAATCTCAATAGCCTTTTTTGGTTTATCTAGCTCTTGTATCCCAGCCTCTTCTAATAGCATACAGAATCCTATGCTTGATCCGTCCATAATAGGCACTTCCTCATTATCAAGGATAATGCGTATATTATCGATACCATAGGCATGTATGCTAGAGAGTAAATGCTCGATTGTAGAGACTTTTGCCCCATTTCTACCAATCACAGTTGCCATAGTCGTATCAATCACATTTTCTATCTTAAGTGGTATGCTAACCCCCATATCACTACGATAAAAGACAATGCCACTATCACTTGGCAATGGCTCTAATATCATTTTCACTGGCACACCTTTATGTAGTCCAATGCCTACAAGCTCCACTTTTTTTGCTATCGTTCTTTGTTTCATATTTATCCTTTTATAGAAGCTCACATAGAGAGATTTCGCCATTTTCTATGGTAAGCATTTTTAGCTTTTTGCTACTTTTTAGCCGCTCAAGCATTTTCCCTTCCACAATGACATTTTGCAAAGAGATTCTACCCATATCAAACTCTCCAATGATAATATAATCGCCAAAACACTCTAATATTCCATGACATTTACCATAAATATGTAAATTTCCACTGCTTTTTATCAAAGCACCCTCATGTATATCTTTAATAAAAGCAGCATGAGATTCTAAAATAATCTCTTCGCCACTGCGGATAGTGCGTTTAAAGGTTACCATAGGCATGGATTCTATATCACTTATCAAGCCATTTCGTGCTTGTTTTATAGAATCTTTTATAGGTGTAGAATCTAGTTTAGAATCTTTAGAATCGCTATCTTTCAAAGTGTTACCAATAGAAACAGATTCTATACTTTTTTGATTAAGATTCTCATCATTACTATCCATAACAACTCTTGCTAAGTCATTAGAATCTAGAGTGATTTTAATCTTTTTTACCGCAGTATTTTGCTTGTCATCATGTGAAGTAGTGCTTTGGTCTTGTATAGGGGCTTCTGTGATAAGCTGTTTTACTTTGCCTGATTGCAGTATCTTTTTATTCTCAACCTTAAAGGGCATAGCCCCTAAATCACATAGAAATTCGCGTATTTCTGGCGTAATATCATCATGAAATGCAAGTAATCTATCTCGCATAAAATCCGCATTATACTGAATATAGGCAAGAATCTCATCAAATGAGCCTTTCTCAAACTCAAACACACAAAGATGTCTCTGTCGCATTTTTACCATTATAATGACCCAAGCCCTTGTATTGACTGCACTGAGTTTATGCTTATTGTGGGTATATCGCTGATTTTATTATTTAATCCCGCTAATACGCTTCCATTGCCAAACTCTATAAATTTTGTTATTCCAAGCTCTTTTGCCTTGCTTACACATTGATGATATAGCACAGGTTTTATAAGCTGCTGTGTGAGATTTTGCAAGGCTTCTTCTTTTGTTTTGTATAAAGAGAGATTTGCATTTGAGATAATCTCTATATTGCTATCATTAATGCTTGTTTCTAAAAGTTCTTTGAAAGGTGGTATAGAATCTTGTAATAAAGGACAATGACTTGCTACACTCATTTTTAATAATAATGTGCGTTTTGCCCCTGCCTCTTTCAAAGTGTCGCTTACAGATTCTAAGTCCTCTTTAATCCCTGCTAATACGACTTGCCCCTCCATATTGTAGTTTGCTGCCCAGACTTGTTTGCCTTCTTTTTGTGCTTTTATACAAATTTCTTCTAATACATTTGTAGCAAGTCCCAAGCAGACCATCATACCCACATTCTTATTTTTACAGGCTTCTGCCATAAACTGCCCTCTTTTATGTGTCAAATATATAGAATCTCCAAAATTTGCCCCACCATTGAGACAATACGCACTTACTTCGCCTAATGAATGCCCAAAAGCAATCTCTGCCTTTATGCCATACTCTTTTTCTACAATTTTATGAGCCATAGCACTGACTAGAAAGATGGCTGGTTGTGTGTATTGTGTCTCATTTAGCTTTTCTTCATCGTCATAAAGTATCTTTGCCATGTCTTGCTTTAAACTATCACTTGCCTCTTCTAAAAGCATCTTTGCAATAGAAAAATTTTCAACAAAGTCTCTACCCATGCCCTTAGTTTGTGAGCCTTGCCCGGGATAAATAAAGGCGTATTTCATTCTCTTTCCTTTCATTATTTAACTTAAAATCTACATGTTTAATAGCGAAAAATCCAAAACATTAAGTATAACATTATTTTGCAAAGTTACATAATAAAGCTATGTTTTATTATCTCTATGACAACCCTTATTTCATATCTATTTAACTTTTATATGTGCTAACTCTATTTTTATAGATATTGCATAATATCGCCCTGCCCTACCCTATTTCTACTAGATTCTATAATGTGAGCAAAAATGCTTCTAGCTTTTCTTTATTTTGGTCTTTTGATAAAGTTTTACTTTGCAAAATGGAATCTAAATCTTTATTTTGCAAATTTAAGCCTAATAAATCCAATAAGATTCTTTTAAACTCATCGTTAGATTCTATCTTTAAAACTTCATATTGTTTTTATGTCTCTTTAAAGGCAAGTATAAATAGTGGACAATACTCTCTTAATCTAGCAATAGAATCTTGTATGGTATTAAGCTCATGTGCTATTTCAATAGGATTTGTAAGCAGCATATATTGTTGTTTTTTTTTTTTGTTAAAATACCACTTTTACAAGAATCTAATGAGATTCTTAGTCTTATAAGAATTTTTACAAAAGGGACATTATGTTTGACTTCACGCTAGACTATAAAGAACAGCAATTTTTTGGATTCCAGCGATTTTGCTTATTTGTAGGCATTGGGTTTATTATACTTTTTTCTTTATTTTGGAGAGCCTATAATATCCCAAATATCCCTACTTGGCTTGCACCCATTGGAATTGCAGCAGGAGTTATGCTTCTTTCACAAAAAGGGCGATTTGCTAAAGCCGGTATGCTTATGGGCTATGCGTGGCTTATGGCGTGTTTTATCTACTCTTTACTCTTTTTTAGCTCACTTATTGAAGTAAAAGACATAGAGCTTACATCTTTCCTTGCAGAAACAGAAACTTTTCTCTATACGCAAGGCTTCATCACGCTAGAAGATATGAATGAGGTAGGGCTTACTTCGCTTCAGCCTTACATACGCGATGTCTTTTTATCTGCTCATATCGGTGGGCTAATCTACTCTGCCCTTGGACTTATGCTTACACTTTTACGCTTTACACAAAAGATTTTACCCCTGCTTTTTGTGTGTTTTAGTTTAAGCTTACCGCTTGTGTGCTATATAGCCACCTTTTTTGCGTGGATATAGAATCTAGCTTGTATGCGTTGTAGCAAGGAGTGATTTTGCAAAGTTACATAATAAAGCTATGTTTTACTCTCTCTATGACAACCCCTATTTCATATCTATTTAACTTCTATTTATACTAACTCTATTTTTATAGATATTGCATAATATCGCCCTGCCCTGCCCTATTTCTACTAGATTCTATAATGTGAGTAAAAATGCTTCTAGGGCTTCTAGCTCTTCTTTATTAAGATTTAATGGTTGTATAAGCTTTGAAGTCTTTGGGGTTAATATAGCATGTTGTGTTTTTGTATGTGTGGGGAATCCGGCGTTATACATATTGATGACACCTTTTAATGTAGGAAATATGCCATTGTGCATATAGGGCGCACTTTTTGATACTGCTATGAGTGAGGGCGTTTTAAACGCACCTAAATCTTTTTCATCTTTAGTTATCTCATATCGTCCTAAATCCTCTAGCTTTCTACCATAAAAGCTTAAGCCAATATTATGAAACTCCCCATCGCTTAATGCCACTCCATAATGGCAATTCATACACCGCCCTTTTGTGCGAAAAATATGTAGTCCATAAATCTCTTTATCACTCAAGGCTTTATAATCGCCATTTAAAAAGCGATTAAAACGCGTATTTTTAGGCACAAGACTTCTTTCATAAGTCGCAATGGCTTTTGCTATATTCTCTTTTGTGATAAGTTTTTTGGCTAATGTGATTTGCTCTTTTGGTAGAGTTTTGCTTTGAAGAAGAGAATCTAAATCTTTATTTTGTAAATCTAGGCTTAATAAATCTAATAAGACTTTTTTAAACTCTTCTTTAGATTCTATCCCTAAAACCTCATATTGTTTTTGTGTCTCTCCAAATGCAAGGATAAATAAGGGGTAATACTCTCTTAATCTAGCAATAGAATCTTGCATAGCATTAATCTCATGTGCCATTTCAATAGGATTTGTAATCGGCATAAGGGCTTGAGATTCTAAACCCTTAGCCCTTCCGTCCCAAAATAACTCATCAAAAAAGCCACTCATCATAATATTTGGTGCATTGCGTTTTCCCCTTTGTCTATCATGTCCAAAGCTAGTTTTTATAGAATCTCCAAAGGCTAACTCTGGATTATGGCAACTCGCACAAGCTATCTGTCCTGATTTTGAGAGTTTTGGCTCAAAAAAGAGTTTTTTACCAAGTAGCATTTTTGCTTCTGTGTAGGGATTTTCTTTTGTATCTTTTGCTATTTTTGGCAGGGCTTGCATTTCTTTATAAGAGATTCCATCATCAATATGTGGTTTTTCCCATTCACTTACCGGTTTGCTATATTTTGCCCTATATTCATTATATTGATCGCCCTCTTTTGTATGTGCATATACAACGCCCTGTAATGAAGTAATGCTAACGAGCATATACGCACACAAAAAGCCTGTAATAATATATGTAACTTTTTTCAATTTTCATTCCTTTTAGATTATTTAGTCTGCCATGCGGCTATAAGATTCTTTGCATTAGCAGTTATGTAGTTATAATCGCTATCTTTTAGATCTTCTGTCTTAAATGGTGCAAGATTTTTAGAATCTTGGTTTTTAACCGCTTGGGTGGGTGCAGGGTTTAGGGGTGCATTTTGACTAGAATCTTGATTCTCTAAATTTGCGCCCTTGTCTATACAATTTGAACGATTAAGCGAATTGTGATGGATAGTCATATCGCTTAAATAACTCATATCTTCTAATTCACTTAAAGCCCCTAAAGTCATATGGCAACTGCTAGAATTTGTGGTTTTGTTTGCGTGGTTTGTTGTTATAGATTCCAGAATCTTGTCATGTTGAGCCTTTGAAAAAGGTGAAATATCTTTATGTGAAGTCGTTATAGAATCTAGAATTTGTTTGTCATTTTGAGTCATAGGCGAAAAATCTTTTTTAGATTCCATGCTAGATACTTCGCCTAAAGGCTCAGTATGACAAGTGGTTATTTTAGTATCTAGTTTATCCGCCAAATTTGGGTAGGCTGCGGGGTTTGGGGCGTAATTTTTAGAATCTATATTCCACAAACTAGAAATCACAGCAATCATATCACATTCTTTTAGTAAAGATACATTATCTACACAAATGCCACCTATGCCACATATTGGAATCTTTAGTTTATGTTTAGCTTCTACTATAACGCTTAAAGGACAAGGCTTAGCGTCCCTTTTTGTAGGTGAGGGAAAGAGAGACCCAAAAGCTACATAATCGACTTTAGCACTCTCATAGCGTTGTGCTAACTCTATGCTATCATAGCAACTCACCCCTATAATACCCTTAAAAGATTCTCTAATATCCAAAAGCTGTGATACTTCATCTTTGCCTAAATGCAGCCCACTTACCCCAAGCTTTATAGCAAGCTCATATCTATCATTTAACACAAAAAGCACATTATTTTCATTACATAAGGCTTGTAATTCCCCCACAAGTCCTATAATCTCACTATCTTTAGAATCTTTATCTCTATATTGAAATATCTTTAAACCACCTTGTATTGCTTTTTGCAATTGTGCTATTAAAGTCTTTGTAGGCGTTAGCTTTGTATCACTGATACCATAAAGCCCTTTTAATCTCGTATTTTTCATATTTCACTCTCTTTGGATTCTAAACTTAGAATCTAATCTCTAGTAGGTTGTATCAAAATATCATAAAGGGCTTTCATTTTATTACATGTTTCAATATATTCATTTGTAGGGATAGAATCCATGACAATGCCTGCTCCAGCTTGTAAATAATAGATCCCATCTTGCAATACCGCAGAACGCAAAGTAATCGCAGAATCCAAATCACCATTTCTAGTAAAATACAAAATCGCACCAGAATAAATAGATCGTTTATGCGTCTCATATTGTGCGAGTTTTGTGATCGCTTCAATCTTTGGTGCTCCACTCACCGTTCCCGCAGGGAAACATGCCTTAAAACAATTATTATTATCCCGCCCTTCCATAATCTCACCACATATCTCTGATACAATATGCATAACGCTTGAGTATCGCTCAATAACTCTAAACGCATTAATCTTTACACTTCCTATCCTAGCATTTCGCCCAATATCATTTCGCCCTAAATCAACAAGCATTAAATGTTCTGCATTCTCTTTCTCATCTTCTAGCAATTCTTGCTCTAAGATTCTATCCTCTTGTGCGTTTGCCCCCCTTTTTCTAGTCCCAGCGATAGGTCGCAAAGTCTGTATATTATCCTTGCATTGCAGCATGACTTCAGGACTAGCCCCAATAACGCTAAATGTCCCAAAATCTAAATAATACATATATGGGCTTGGATTATTATGTCTTAATGTCTCATAGAAATACAGCGGATTCATATTGCTTTTAATAGCGATAGCTCGACTAAGCACGCATTGTAAAAATGTGCCCTTATAAATCTCATCTTTAATCCTTGCTACATTCGCTTCATACCATTCTTTAGAATCTTCATACACAATGCTAGATTCTAAAACCTTATGCCCGTTTAAAAGCTCATTTGTCTGTGTATTTTGTAGTGATAGAATCTCTTGCTGCAATACTTCTAGCTTTGCCTTAGCCCCATTATCTAGTGAATTTATCACAATATACATAGAATCATAAAAATGATCAAATACAACGCATTCTTGCGGGAATACAAGCAGGGCTTCAGGTGCATCATATAGGCTTTCTTGCTGAAATACCACATTTTCACATTCACTAAAAAATTCATAGCCAACATAGCCTAGCCCACCAAGTGGCAAAGGGAGAGATTCTAAAATCTTTGGGATTTTAGGCAAAGCATTTCTAAAAATTTTTGCTAGTTCTAAAAAATCAAAACTCGGCTTATCTTTTATGCGGTTATTTTGTATAGAAAGAATAGAATCTTTTAGCTGCATTAAAAAAGGGGGCAACTCTTTATATTCTGTAAGATTTGATAAAGAAAAGCTATTTGCCCCATTTTTTGGAGAATCTTTTATATAGGTTTCAAATGTATAGTCTTTATCTCTTTTTTGTAAGCCAAAATTTACATTACGAACAATTATAGAATATCGCCCTTTACCGCTTTCAAGTGAAGCAGATTCTAATAAAAAATGGGCGTTAATGCCCTTATATACTGCAAGTGGTGTATGCATATTCGCATTCATATAAGTATAGGCAAACTGCGTATCTTCTTGCTTTATCATAAATCCCCTTTATTAACTACTTGTGTTTCTTTTTTGGAATCTAAACTCTATTTGGATTTTATACTAAAAATTTTACTGAACACAATATTTACTTTATAAAGATTCCAAACATTAAAAATCATAAATTATAGCAAAATATTATGAAGTGTTTAGCCCTATCCCCTATATAAAACACTCTAAAAAATATCATCAAACAAAACTATCACATAGTTTTCTAGTTTAAGTTTTATTGTATAATACACAAAGTTTTTAACCAAAATCTTTAACACAAAATATTAGGAAATAAAATGTCTTCACTTGTTATTCTCAATCAATGTATTGCTTGTGATGCGTGTCGCGATGTATGTCCTACACAAGCCATTAGCATTGGAGAGCCCATTTATATCATCGCACAAGACAAATGTATTCTTTGTGCGGGTTATGCAGAAAGCCCAAATTGCATAGAAGTCTGCCCTGTTGATGCGATTATTGATACAAAAGATATGGGGCATTAACCTTACTTATAAAGGATAACTATGGCAAAAATTACAACGATTATAGATATTGGCTCAAACTCGGCAAGAATGGCGATCTTTCAAAAAACAAGTCGCTATGGATTCCACCTTATCCATGAGTTAAAATCAAAAGTGCGTATTTCTGAAGGAAGTTATGAGCATGATTCTTATTTACAACCACAAGCGATGGCAAGGGCTTTAAACGCATTAAAAGAGTTTAAAAAAGTAAGTGATTCACTAAAGAGTAGAAAGCTTATATGCGTAGCGACTTCAGCCCTGCGAGATGCACCGAATAAAGCCGAGTTTATAGCACGAGTCAAAAAAGAATGTGGCATTGCTATAAAAGTTATAGACGGCACGAAAGAAGCCTATTATGGTGCGTTAGCTTGTGCGAATCTATTGCATGAAAAAAGTGGTGTTACTATTGATATTGGCGGTGGTAGCACAGAGCTTGCCTGTATTGAAAATGGCGTGATACAAACGATGGTATCACTCAATCTAGGGAGTATCCGCTTAAAAGAGCTATTTTTTGATCACAATAACATGCAAGAAGCATATAAGTATGTAAGAAAGTATGTAAAAGAACATATAAAAGATATTAAAGCCTTTTGTGCGAGTTCATCTTTTATGAAAAATCTTAATGTATTTGGGATTGGCGGGAGTATTCGTGCGTATGCGAAATATGAAATGGATTTAGAATCTTATGCGTTTAATTTTCTGCATGGCTATGAGCTTTGTGTAGAAAATATCTTAGAGCATTTAGAGACGATTATACATGCGAGTAATGAGTGGCTTTTAGAGAGTGGCTTTGAAGAGGGGCGTATAGATTCTATACGACCAGGCTTACTTATTTTACAAGTGATTTTAGAGGAATTGAGTGCGAAAAAGCTTATTATAAGTGGTGTTGGTGTGCGTGAGGGGGCGTTTTTAAATGATATGTTGCGTTATCATCATGGAAAGCTTCCAAATAATATTAATCCAAGTGTAAGATCCCTGCAAGATATTTTTCTCACAAGCCTTGATGATTCTAAAACAATCAGCAAACACACAAAAACACTTTTTAATCTTTTAAAAGAGCCTTATGACTTAGAAGATTCTCACCTGCAAGCCTTGCAGGTTGCTAGCAAACTCTATAATATTGGTGCAAACTTTAACTTCTATCAAGCACATAAACATAGCGCCTATATCGCACTGCATTCACTGCATTATGGCTTTGGACATAAAGAGCGTTATACAATCGCCACGCTTTTAGAATCTTCGCACAAAAAGCGACCAAAAATTATCACCCAAACACTTGAGAATCTTTTGCCACAACACGATGCCCTACAGATTCTAAGCTTTATTTTCGCTTTAAGCGTAGCCCTTGCCAAAGAGAAAAAGATAGCACTAGAATTTAGAGATTATACCCTTTCTATCAGCATACACGCCCTGCCTTTGCAGCAAGCATTAAAAGAGATTGTATTGCCACGATTAGAAGAGTATCCGCGACTAGGTTTTATCGTCAATGAGATATGATTGTGAAATCTTATTGCCTTGATAAATTTATGTTATAATAAGCATTTTTATTTTAATAAAAACATAATGCAAATGGTTCTAAATAGGGGAAATCATGAAACTAAAACCACAACACGCACAATTCTTAGCAGAACGCATTATCCTTGAGTTAAGTCGCTCAAATCTAGTCCAAATTAATGCCGCTTTACCGAATCTAAACCGCCTTACCACAACACTCATAAAAGAAGATATGCAGCAGGAATACGCTATAGAATCTAAAGCAAGGGAATTGCTAGAAGCACACCAAGATACAATCGAAGAAGATGAAGTCAATGAAAAGCAACTCTTTGCGATGATAAAAAAGCAGCTTGCAAAAGAAAAGGGTTTTCTACTTTCATATAAAGAGCGTTACAGCCAGTTAGCCCATGATATTCTAGACGCACTTTTTGAAGAAAGCTATATTGATTTTAATGTGCCAGAAAATGTTGTGAAAAACTTTGTTATAGAATCTATTGATTCATACTTTGATTTCCACGAGCATGCTTATGATAATGCGGTTGAAAAAATCAAAAATTATAAACGAAAGTTAATTCCGGGCAGTGAAGAGTATGAGTTGATTTTTGCAAAACTCTATGAAGAAGAACTCAATAAAAGGGCTTAAGCAATGAAACTACATGATATATGGCTCTATTTTGCGAATGGGCTTTTATTACAAGCAAAAGGCTTTGGCAAGGAAGGCACAGCCATTGGTGAAGCAGTCTTTAATACCTCTATGACAGGCTATCAAGAGATTATTAGTGATCCAAGCTATGCGGGGCAGTTTATTGTATTTTGTATGCCAGAGATTGGCATTGTCGGGTGTAATCCGCAGGATATGGAGAGTAGAAAGCCCTTTGCAAAAGGTGTGCTGATTAGAAATCTAAGTAGCATTAGCTCGAATTTTCGCTCTACGCAGGATTTGCAGTCATTTTTCATTGAGAATAATCTTATAGGGATTTGTAATGTCGATACGCGGGGCATTGTGAAAATGTTGCGTGATAATGGGGCTATGATGATGATCGCATCAAGTGAATTAAGGGATAGAGAATCTTTGCAGAAAGCCTTATTATCGGCTAAAAAGATAGAAGAGATAAATTATGTCGCAGAAGTTAGCACAGAAAAACCCTATATACATGATGAAAGCACTTTTGATTTTACTAACTTTTCATATCCAAAAATTGATATTAACGATAAGACAAAGAAAAAAATTATAGCCATCGATTATGGTATAAAGCGAAATATTCTAAATGAACTTAGCCAAGTAGGACTAATCGTAGAAGTTGTGCCGCATACCTTTGATGCAAAAACTTTAATAGAGAGATACAAGCAAAAAGAGATTAGTGGCATTTTTTTAAGTAATGGTCCGGGAGATCCTGTGTTATTGCAAGACCAGATTGAAAAGATCAAACTATTTATTAAAGAAAAGATTCCAATCTTTGGAATCTGTCTAGGACACCAGCTTTTAAGTAACGCGCATGGATATACTACCTATAAGCTTAAGTTTGGACAGCATGGTGGCAACCACCCAGTGAAAAACATGCAGACAAACACACTTGAAATCACCGCACAAAATCACAACTACAATGTGCCAGAATCTATAGTAGAAGTCGCTACTATCACGCATAGAAATCTTTTTGATAATACGATTGAAGGGGTCTATTATAAAGATTCACCTATCTTTTCAGTCCAGCACCACCCAGAATCAAGCCCGGGACCACGCGAAGCAAGTAAGCTTTTTGCTGAATTTAGGGATTTAGTGGATAGGGTGTAGATTTATTAGAATCCTTGTGCTATTCATATTTTCTATGACTTTAAAAAATATGAGAGTTTCACAAGTCTTACACGCACACAAAAAATATGAATCCATATTGTTTCTCTTTTAAACCTTTTTAAATAAGATTCTAAAAAATATAGATCTCATCACTAGGAACAAAACATTATGGACTTTTCTTTGATTGAAACAATGCTGCTACACAAAGATTCTGTATTTCTTTTGCATTCTCATTTATATAGGCTTTATAATAGTGCAAAAGCATTGGGCTTTAACTATACAGCCATAGAATCTGCTTTGAAACACTTAGATATAAATACACCGCATACCCATAAAGATTTAAATATATTAGAATCTTTAGAGATTTTAGCCAAATCTAGTTTGCCAAACAGAGACATACAATATCATATTATGAGATTAGAATCTTTTAGTTATTACACTCAATATAATAAAACAAACATGCTAGATTCTACACTTTATAACGATAACGCAAATGCCACTCTGTGTTTATGGGATTCTATACATACGCTACAAAAGTTACTGCAAATAGGAAATAATGATTTTATCGCAAACGACTTCTCATTTTGCCGCCTACTCTTAACAAAAGAAGGGAATCTTACATATAGCATTCAAGCATTACAACCCATAAATAATGCTAAAGTAAGATTAGCCACACTTGATACTATAACGCCACTAAGCTATCATAAAACTACAAAAAGAGAGCATTTCAAAGACGCTACGACAAGCATTGCTAAAAATGAATGCTTTGATTATATCTACATAGATAAGGACAGCAAGATACTTGAAGGCTCAAGAAGCAATATTATAATTGCTAAAAATGGTAAATACTACACACCACCACAAAGTTTAGGAATCCTTGCTGGGACACTGCGTAATACTCTTATAAAATGTGGTATATGCACTGAAAAGATTCTATATAAAAAGGATTTATATGAAGCAAGTGAGATGTATTGTGTCAATTCCATTCGGGGCATTATCCCTGTAAATCTTGCATAATTTACACGCCATTGACGCACAAAGCGATGAAATCTACAAAAATAGGCTATAATCCTTAGCTAGATTCTACATAAAGGCATTTTATGGATACAAATCCAAATATTTTATTATATATATGTGCGTATTTAATCGGTAGCATTCCTTTTGGTGCGTTGCTTGTAAAGATTTTTGCGAAACAAAATATTTTAGAGATAGGCTCAAAAAGCACAGGGGCTACAAATGTATATCGTGCTTTTGCTGCAATCTCTCCGCAAAAAGCAAAGTTTTTCTCACTGCTTACCTTATTGCTTGATGCGTTTAAGGGGCTGTTTGTCGTGCTTATCGCAAAGCTTATGGGTTTAAGCTTTGAGACACAATATGCCATTGCTATTCTTGCGATACTAGGGCATTGTTATAGTCCATTTTTAGGCTTTAATGGTGGAAAAGGTGTCGCCACTGCTATTGGTAGCGTTTTGCTTTTAATCCCAGTTGAGGGGGTTTGTGGGCTTATTGTATGGGGGATTGTTGGCAAGGTGTTTAAAATCTCTTCGCTTTCATCATTACTTGGGGTTTTAAGCGGTATTGTTTTAACCTTTGTTATACCAAATATATTTAGTCTGCCAGAATCTATTAATATCAACGCACAAATTGGCACACATGTCCCTGTTGTCTTAATTGGAATTATCATTATAAATACACATTGGGAGAATATCAAGCGTTTAGCATTAAAGCAAGAACAACAATTTACAGATAGCACTAAAACTGCATAGTATTATGTGATTTAACCATGCTAGATTCTAATAAAGGTATTACAAGTAGCAATTCTCAATATAGCTTAAAGATTTAAGGATTTGGAGTTTATATGCCAGAGATTCCACAAAATAGACTTGAACAGAAATTATACACCATTACACATCGTCCAACCTTTATGTTTGCCCTCTTTTCAAGCACATCTATGACGGTGCTTGGTGGGACTATCATTGCTACTTCAATACCTGCTATTGAGAATCACTTCGCACATATTCCACATATTGAGACACTTTCAAAACTTGTGCTTACTTTGCCTGCTTTGTTTATCATGCTATTTTCGCCTTTAAGTGGAGTTTTAATCGATAAGTTTGGCAGGTTAAAATTCCTTATTGCTTCTATGTTTTTATGGAGTGTGAGTGGTGTCATTGGTGCGTTTTGGGATAATATCTATTGGATTTTATTTACAAGGGCGCTTTTTGGCATTTCAACCGCATTTGTTATGACAGCTGCAAGTGCTTTAGTAGCAGATTATTATGTAGGGGAAGAGCGGCAAAAAGCCCTTGGATTGCAAGGCTTTGCTACTGCTTGTGGGAGTGCGTTATTTATGTCGCTTGGGGGGATTTTAGCCCATTTTGATTGGCATTATCCTTTTTATGTATATGGACTTGGAATCTTTTTAATGCTTTTTGTTGCTACCACACTTTTTGAGCCTCGCCCTCTTAAGAAAGTCGCACATGTAGAGACTTCTAGCAAGGAATTTAAAATTATATCTATACTGCCTTGCTATTTCTTTGGCTTTGTTATTATGATTGCTTACTACACTTCACCAACGCAGATTCCCTATCTCATCACACAGAATCTAGGACATAGTGAAATGCTTGTGGGATTCTGTATCTCTGCATCTGCCTTTGCGTATGGCACTTCATCGCTTTTTTATCCACGCATACGCAACTTTTTATCTGTTAAAGGGATTTATATCGTTGGATTCTTATGTATGGGGAGTGGATTTTTACTCATTTATGTATTGCATAATATTTATGCGGTGGTGCTGGGACTACTTTTAGTTGGCATTGGCGGCGGGGCAATCATTGTTAATAACTCTTCATTTCTGCTTTCAATAGTCCCAAAAGAACACATTGGTAAAGCCATTGGAATCTTGAGTGCTACGGCTTGTTTTGGGCAGTTTGTATCGCCATTTTTCTCACAGCCTATCGTGCAGCGTTATGGTATTATAGATTTATTTTTATATGTTGCATTATTGCTATATGCTATGTCAATGTTATCTCTTATAAAGCCAAAATAAAAAGATTCTATAAAATATTATGCAAAACTTGCAAAAAAAGTAAAAAATGTGAAATTTTACATTACAATTCATACTTATTTTATTGTAAAGGATTTGATATGCGTAAATTTATCTGCGTTATGGCAATGTTAGGATTTTGTGCTACTTCTATGTTTGCAGCAACTCTTGATGAAGCAAATAAGGCATATAATGATGGCGACTATGCAAAGGCTATAGAATCATATAAAAAGCTATGTGATGAAAAAGAGGCAAAGGCATGTTCTAGTCTAGGCTATATGTATCGCAACGCAAAAGGTGTGAGTGAGAATACAACACTAGCCCAAGAGTATTACAAGAAAGCGTGTGATTTAGGTGATAAAGAATCTTGCACGAATGCAAACTGGTAATCTTTAATAATTTGATTATGTTGTAGTTTGTATAGAATCTTTCAAGCATTTTACACTAAGCCTACTCTCTAACTATAAATCCACACTAAGCCCCATTGTTTAGTGTTGTCTATTAGCTTATTATAAGGGCAAGATGATTTATACAATGCGTTTGGAATCTATTGTCTCTATGCTAAGCTATACTACTATTTTCACTTATGTAAGTTATAGGTTTTATCAAGGAATATTATGGATCTAGAAATTTCGCCAATACAGCAAGAAATACGAGCAGACTTAGACATTTTAGCAAGTGATAAATCCCTATCCCATCGTGTTTGCATGTTTAGTCTCTTTGCAGATTCTACATGTAGAGTAAAGCACTTTTTACGCGCAGAAGATACGCAAAGAAGCCTTACTATCGCACAGAATCTAGGACTTAAGGCAAAATTTGAAAAAAATGGGGACCTGCTACTCACCCCACCAAAAAAGGGGCTACAAACCCCAAATGATATTTTATATTGTGGTAATTCTGGGACTTCTATGCGACTTTTCACAGGCTTATTAGCAGGGGCAAATCTCTATGCGGTGCTATGTGGAGACATATATTTACATGCTCGTCCAATGGGGAGAATCCTTAAGCCACTTCGCTCAATCGGGGCAAATATTACTTCACGCATAATTAAGACTAAAGATGGCGTAAAAGAAGTTGCCCCACTCTGTGTTATCCCAAGCAAAAACAAATTACAAAGATTCACATATCATTCACAAATCGCTTCAGCTCAAGTAAAAAGCGCATTGATACTAGCCGCATTACAAGGCAGTGAAAAATCAATCTTTAGTGAATGTGAGTTAAGCAGAGATCATACAGAAAATATGCTATATGCCCTGCAGAAAAATCCCTATTTACAACAAAAAGATGATAAATTACATATCACACCCTTTGGTGCTTTTGATATGAAAAATAAGCCGCTAAAAGCCTTTGATATATCAATCCCAAATGATCCTTCATCAGCATTTTTCTTTGCTGTGCTTGCTTGTATTATGCCAGAGACTTCAATCACGCTAAGGCGTGTGATGATGAATAAAACACGCATTGAAGCATTTAAGATTCTAGAAAAAATGGGCGCAAAAATACGCTATGAAAATGAAAGAAATGATTTTGAAAAAATAGCAGATATTACAATCTCTAGCACGGAACTAAAGGCAGTTGATATTACAGAAAATATCGCATGGTTAATTGATGAGATACCCGCCCTAAGCATTGCTTGTAGTGTTGCAAAAGGGACTTCAAGGATACGCAACGCCGCAGAATTACGCGTAAAAGAGAGTGATAGAATCTCTGTTGTCGCACAAGGCTTAAAAAGCTTTGGGATACAATGCGTAGAATATGATGATGGCTTTGATATTATAGGCGGCACACTTCAAAAAGGCGTGGTAGATTCTAAAGGTGATCATCGCATTGCTATGAGTTTTGCTATCGCTGCTTGTATGTGCGGCGGTAAGATACTAGATACTGAATGTATCCAAACTTCTTTTCCAAACTTTCTAGACTTACTTTCATACTTTGCTAAGATACAATAAGATACAACATGTCTAAAACATGCCCCATAAATCTTATGCCTTTAAGCCTAGATTCAATACATAATGCAGTAATACTTGCCCAGACAGATACCACCATAGGACTATTATCAAAAGATTCTAGAATCATTAATCAAAAAAAGGGTGCAAATCTCAACAAACCGCTTTTAAAAGAGATAGCAAAGCTAGATTCTATCCCACACCGCACACCCACTTCTATGCGAAATATGATAAGAAGGGCTAAAAAAACTTCATTTATACTGCCAAATGGAAGTAGCTTTAGAATGATAAAGAATAACTTACATAATGACTTTTTACAAGGCTTTAAATGGCTTTATTCATCATCAGCAAACCCCACAAATGGTGATTTTTCCATGGAGTTTGCAGAGAGTGTAAGTGATATTATTGCGCTTGATAAACGCGGCATTTTTGCCACAAAAAGCAGCATGATTCTAAAAATAGGGCATAATAGGATAAAAAAGATTCGATAATGGAAGCGCTGCTATGAGTTGTGTTAGATAGCTTTTTGCTCTTATAAACCATAAAAATACAATAAATGGCAAAATTACACAAAAAGTTGATACAACCCAAACTCCGCACAAATGATTTGACACCACAAGCAACAATGAATACAAAAGCATTAGACTTTAACGGACAAATCATATAGAGAAATACAGGTTATATACTCATTAGCTCTTTATATTTACCAGCTAAAGCTGCCACCCACTCTTACATTGGCATACTTTGGTGCAGTAGTCCCAAAGTAATCAACCCATGTTGTGCCAACTTCTGCAGCAATGTCAATAAGTCCTAAGATATTCACACCGGCAGTAAGTATAGCTCCAGTGTCTCTTCGTAAATCATAGGCGACACCGCCTCTCACATCTACAAATCTATAATCAAGTTTAAAACCGCCACCTATCATTTGAGAATACAAACCATATTGACTATAAGTCAGCACTTCATTTGGCAACACATCAGCGTCAAATGCAAGTGAGAATCTTTTGCCATTGTAGGCTATACCTGCCCTATATTGTGGTTTTATACTAATAGTTGGTGCAGTATCGAATCTAAAAGTTGGCGTATTGATATTTTTTGCTACAAAACCTACGCCAAGCTGACCGCTGTCAGAGAGATTATAGCCATAATATGTGCCTAAATCTATCCCAAAAGTCGTATTGTATTGTATGTTTGAAGCAAAGTTTGTATTAAACTGCAGGTTTGAGCCAAGAAACTGCTCATGATACAGACTCGCCCCAAGCATAAGCTTACCAGCTACGCCTATGCTTAACTCCGAATTGTCAAAGTTAAATCTATACGCATAGCCCACGGGTAATTCTGTGAGATTAAACACAGAGCTTACGACTTTATGCGCATCACCCTTTTCAACAGATTGTAGGATAGAAAATTTATTATAATCCTCCGCAGTAGCTTGCTTAAGTGTGTATCCACCGGATTTTACAACAAGCTCATAATATCCATCAGTTGGATCACCAAATATAAGCCGCATGCGACTCTTATCGCCAACAAGCGATACTCCAGCTTGAGTAGTATTAAATAGCCCTACTGCAAGGCTACCAAACTTCTCTTGCATAGTCTCACTAGAGAGTTGAAAGACTATACCGCTTTGACTGATTACATTCATGTTGTTATTTTTTAAGACTTCAAAAAGAGTGTCTAAATCTTTCATAGCAGCGTCTAATGCACCATTACTACCAGATTTAATTGTCATGCTTGTGATTTTGCCATTAGATACATCAAAGTCGCTCCAATCCACTGATCCAGCAAAGTCGTTAAACATATCTTTTTGCTCTTGAGTCATATTGGAATTATTTACAGAAGTTTGTAGATTCCCAACCAGTTGTGAATGATCTGTGTTGCCTTGATGTTTTTGCTCATAATTCTTCCATAATTCCTCTAAATTACTTCCCTGCGCTCCACTAGCCTTCAAAGCTTCCGTCAACGCACCTGTTAAATTACTTGCTGCTTTTGCACCACCATTTGCTGCAAACGGCATTGCACCACTATTTATAGCAGGTGCAGCCGATCGCGTTGTCTTTGTGATAGCTTTACTGCCACCACCCATTTGACTACCAAGACTTGTAAGAGATTCTACCATTTTGACAAAGTTTAGATTCGTAAGCTTATCTAGATTTGATTGCGATAAGCCAACACCTATGCTATAACCTATACGCATTTTAGAATCTGAAGCAAGCAATGCCGGATTATAATACAAAGCAAAAGGACTTTTCAAAGCTACTCCAGCCCCACCCATAGATGCAGAGACATTCCCCATTGTGCCAAACTCCATAGCCTCTACTACACTAAACGCACTTGCAAACAAAGCCCCACACAACACAGACTTTCTATATTTTCTAAATTTATCCATTCTATTCGCGCATATTATAGAATCTCGCATAATCTCCCCTTAAATCTATATGAAAAATAAAAGACATATTCTAGCAAAAAATCGGCAATAATTTGTATATGTATCGGAATCTTGCGGATATTGTGTATTTTTTATCAAAATATCATTTATAGACAAATAGCCCTATACCTTAACCACAACTGGTAATAATGTAACATTTTGTATAATTGCAAACTAAACCGCTTGTCATAATTTGATAATGCTATTTTGCTTATTTACATTTTAATGAAATAATAAAGCACAATTTTACATAAGGAAGAAACTATGGGTTTTAACATTCATAAAAGTTTAGGTGTAACACCGCTAAAATCTCTTGTGATGACAGGGTTTTTAAGCGTGAGTGCTGTGTTTGCAGCGAGTTATCCTCCAACACGAGATACAACAGGCACAGGACTTGCGATGACGAGTAGCCCTTATGCTACTGCGATAGGAAAGGCTGTGCTTGATAATGGCGGAAATGCGATTGATGCGGCGGTAGCAGTTGGCTATGCTTTAGCGGTAGTCCATCCTGCTGCCGGAAACATCGGTGGTGGTGGCTTTGCTGTCATTCACCTTGCAAATGGTGAGAATATTACACTTGATTTTAGAGAAAAAGCTCCACTTAAAGCTACAAGAGATATGTATTTGGATAATAAGGGCAATGTGATTCCAAATGCTTCAACACTTGGATATTTAGCTGCGGGAGTGCCCGGCACTGTTAAAGGTATGAGTGCTATGCTTGATAAATATGGCACAAAGCAGCTTGGCGAACTCATGCAACCTGCTATCGATTTAGCTGAAAATGGCTTTGTGATTACTGATAGACAGGCTGAAACAATGCTTGAAGTAAAAGATGATTTAGCTAAATTTGCAAGCACGAGAAAATACTTTTTAAAGAAAGATGGCTCACTTTATCAAGGTGGGGATACACTCGTGCAAAAAGATTTGGCAAAGACCTTGAGACTTATACAAAAAGAGGGTGAGAGTGCGTTTTATCAAGGGAAAATTGCAGAATTAATCGTTGCTGATATGCAAAATAATGGCGGTATAATCTCTAAAGAAGATTTAGCGCAATATAATGTGGTATGGCGAAAGCCAGTAACAGGCACATATAGAGGCTATGAGATTATCTCCATGTCTCCACCAAGTAGCGGCGGGACACATATCATTCAGATTCTAAACACAATGGAAAATGCAGATATAGCTAGTCTAGGTTTTGGCTCATCAAAGTCTATTGCCTTAATGACTGAAGCAATGCGTCAAGCCTATGCTGATAGATCGGTATTTATGGCAGACCCAGACTTCTTTAGTGTGCCAACTGATAAGTTATTAGCAAAGGAATACGCAAAAAGAATTTATACAAATATATTAAGGGCAAAAGGCAAGGCAGTCCCTAGTAAAAATATCAAGCCAGGACTTGGTGCTATAAAAGTAGGACAACCTATAAATCACAAAGAGGGTAATCACACTACACATTATTCAGTAGCGGATAAATGGGGTAATGCTGTAAGCGTAACCTATACTATTAATGCAAGTTATGGTGCGATAGCAGCGGTTGAAGGGGCTGGATTTATACTTAATAATGAAATGGATGACTTTTCTATTAAACCCGGTGTAGCCAATCTTTATGGCTTAGTAGGCGGTGAAGCAAATGCGATTGTCCCAGGGAAAAGACCGCTAAGTTCAATGAGTCCTACAATCATTCTAAAAGATGGTAAGCTATTTATGGTAGTGGGCAGTCCGGGTGGTGCAAGGATTATTACCACTGTGTTGCAAGTGATTTCTAATGTGATTGATCATAAAATGGATATAGCAAAAGCGGTAGAATCACCAAGATTCCATATGCAATGGGAGCCAGATGAGATTCGCATTGAGCCTTATGGTATGACAAAAGATGTGCAAGATAATCTTAAAAGAATGGGATATAAAATCACAGAATTACCGGATATGGGTGACGTGAGTGCAATTTTGCGTGATCCAAAGACAGGCATTATCTATGGAGTAAATGATCCAAGAAAAGAGTTTTAAATAAGGAAAATGTCAGCGGAGAATAATTTTATTTAAAAGAGATTCTTTATTGCTTAAATTTGTAGCAATGAGAGATTATTTCTGTAATAAATCTTATTTTTATACTGCTACTTTTTGTCTATATCTCTGCAAGTTTGCGTGTAGTTTGTAAAATATGCGTAACTTGTGGGATTATATAACACAATCTCTAAAATACTATCATACAAGATTCTTGCAAATTGAAACACGCTAAAGCGGTGTGCTATCTTAAATCTATATGTTTTTATGCTACACTTACAGCTTTTACATCACAATATAAAGAAGTCTAAACATGCAAACAACAAAACAAGCAATATGGCAAATACAAAATAATCCACAGGCAAATAAACTCTCCCCTTTTAAACACGAAGAAATCCTGCAGTATATAGTAAACACGAAATGCAAAGACAATAAAGAAAATCCAACAATTAGCAAAAAGATTCTAAATATCGTTGGTCGCACAAATGCAAAATATAATCTTATTAAAGAGGGTGATAGGATTTTGCTTGGACTGAGTGGTGGTAAAGATTCCATGCTACTTGCGACTATCTTTGCATATATGAAAAAACATGCACCTTTTAAGTTTGAGTTTCTTGCTATGACGATTGATTATGGCAGGGGTGGTGAGTATGAGTATATCTTTGAGTATTGCAAAAAGCTAAATATCCCCTATGAGCTTAATCGCACACAAATATTCAAAATACTTGAGAATCACAAGAAAGAAGGCACGATTTATTGCTCTTTTTGTTCGCGTATGAGACGCGGTGAGCTTTATAGCATGGCGTTAGAAAGGGGGTTTAATAAAATCGCATTGGCACATCATTTAGATGATGCCGCAGAAAGCTTTATGATGAATCTCACTTATAATGGTGCTTTGCGTTCCATGCCTCCATACTACAAGGCACAAAATGGGCTAGGCGTTATCCGTCCGCTTATCTTTGTGCGTGAAAGGCAGATTATAGACTTTATCGCAAGTAATAATATCTATATCGCACCTGATTGTAACTGCCCTATAAACTGGCTACCAGAGGATAAAAGACCAAAGGCTAGAGCTGCAAATAAAGAGTTATTGAAAGATTTAGAATCTAAAAATCCAAATCTATTTAAATCACTCAAAAACGCCTTTAGTAATATTCACGCACAAAGCTTTTGCGATGAAAGGTATATGGATTCTGAATAATTGCTTAAAAGTATTTTGAGTAATAAGGCATGAGTTTAGAGGCAATATACTCATGCCGTTGGATTTAAATAATTTTACCTATTTTTTGCAAGCTCCAATTGTCTCATAAGTTACCAATCAAACCCAAATCAAAAGTCATTTTATTTTTAATGCTATAATTTCGCCTTTACTAAGCTAAGTCAAATTAGGGGTTTTTGTGCAAAATACATTTGATTTCATTGTGATTATTATTAGCGTATTGTTTAGCCTTGTGCTGTTTTGTGTAGTTTTATATCAAATAGAAAGTGTAAAAAAAGGGATTAAATATAGCATTGCAATCATAGCGTTTTGTTGTGCTTGCGGTGTGATTAGCCATGCACAAAAGCAAAGCATTATACAAGCAAAAACTATAGAATTTAAACAAGCTTTTTATAACAATGAAACACTTGTTTGTATGCAGGACAACACAGAAGTGCATGTGCATAAATCAAACTTTGTATATTTTGAAGAGTTAGGCACATTTTCTGGCAAAGATTCCACAAAAGACCCAAATGTGAAAGGTTTAAATGTGCCTATTCTCTCATGCACGCAGCATGTAACGACTTATGATTCTGATTTTATCAATGATTAAAAGAAGCAAATATGAGTAAAAAGAAAAAACAAACAGAAATTAAGCCTAAAGCCCTCACAAAAGCCACTATACAGAATCTCCAAAGATTGACAGATTCTAATACACTAAAACTTCTTAAGCAAACTCTCACAAAGCTTGGCTTACAAGATTTTTTACACACTTTTAGTGCTTATTTCTCAAGGCAGATAAATACAAATAAAACCCTTATAAATGAAAACGAGATTCTATTTAGCGATGATAAAACGCTCTCTCATATACTCCATATCCCCTCACATGAAAAGCTAAAGGCATTGATACAAGCCCTTGATACTTATAGTAATATAGAATCTTTAAAGTTACCAAAAGTGAGTTTGCTTAATAATGAGATTCTAAGTCTCGCAAAAGGCGGGGCATTGCGACTTTATGATATTTTTCAATGTTTATGTATGATAAAGTTTTTCTATGATTTTTCAAAAAGAGATGATATAGACAATGAGTATTTAAAAGAGTATGTAAATAAGTTTGTTTTCCCAAGTGAGATTACTTCTTTGTTAGCATTTTTTGTATTTACTTCTAAGCAAAATAGCACATCACCACAAAGCTATTTAAATAAAGAAGCAGATAATGAGCTAAGCACCCTATATAAAGCCCTTGAGAATAAGCATAAAGAAAAGCAAGAAGCCTTGTATCACACGCTAAATATAAGCAACTTACAAGAATATCTGGTCGATAAGCAAATCCACTTTTTTGAAGATAATGCAACGCTTTTAGTGCGTGCTGGCTATGCAAATGTCTTGCATGCACGAGTGATTGGTCGCTCAATGCATGGCTTTTTCTACATTGTGCCTTTGAGTTTAGAATCTATAGAATCTCACATTCACATTTTACAGGACAAGATAGAAGAGCGGCTTTTACATCTAGCAAAGGAATACAGCAAGATTCTAAGCAAACATATACATTTTTTGCGTTTCATTAATACTGAATATGACTTTATGGATAGGGCGTTAGCAAGGCTGTATTTTGCAAAGGATTTTAACTACTCGTTTGTATTCGCAGACAATAAAAACACTTCAATCACCCTGCATGAATACGCACATCCAAGCCTAAAAAATCCTATTCCTTTAAATGTATCTATGCCTACAAATCTTTTAATGATTACAGGTGTGAATGCTGGGGGTAAGACTATGCTTTTAAAAAGCATTTTAAGTGCATTATGGTGTGCAAAGCTTTATATCCCCATGCGTATAAATGCGGCTAAATCACAACTCCCCTTTATGAAAAATATCCACATTATCGCCCAAGATCCACAAGATTCGCATAATGATATTTCTACATTTTCAGGTCGCATACAAGAAATTAGTGCATTATTATCGCAAAAAGATATGATACTAGGCATTGATGAGATTGAGATAGGCACAGATTCTAGCGAGGCGGCTAGTCTTTACAAAGTGATTTTAGAAAAGTTTTTAGCAAATAGCACAAAGGTAATCGTTACCACGCATCATAAGCATTTAGCCGCTTTGATGGCGGATAATATCCATACAAGACTGCTTGCAGCCACTTATGACTACAAAAGGGCATGTCCTACTTTCAGCTTTATAGAGGGCATAGGCAAGAGCTACGCCCTAGAGTGTGCAAAGCAGTATGGAATCCCACAAGAAATAATCGATGAAGCCAAAAAAGTGCATGGCGATGAAGCAAACAAGCTAGAAAGATTAATTGAAGAATCGCATACACAAATCACCAAAAACAAGCAAGATTCACTAAAACTTCAAGCCCTAATAAAAGAGCAAGATACTAAAATACAAGAGCTAGAACACACAAAAAGTAAGCTAAAAGCAAGGTTTGAAGAACAAAGCCTAACATTAAAAAGGCATTATAATGAAGCTATAAAAGAAATAAAAATGTTAGCCAAGCAATCAAGCGGGAATCTAAAAGCATTGCAGAATCTAAAAGAGCTTGATACTAACACCTTGCAAGGCACACAAGAGATTGTGAAAAATATCCATAAACTTCTCAATAAAGCACATAAAAATGAAGCAAAAAGTCCAAAGATAAACATAGAATCTACGCAAAAATATAGCCTAAATGATATGGTGCAATATCAAAATAAAATAGCAAAAATCATCGCACAACATAAAGATTCTTATAGCATAGAGTTACACAATGGAGTGCGACTAAAAGGTGTGAGGGGCATGGAGTTAAAGCCACTAAGCCCAAAGCAAATAAAACAAGATTCTAATATTTTATACAATCAGGGCTATAAACTAGAGGCAGATATTAGAGCTACAACAAGGCTTGATTTGCACGGCTATACAAAAGAAGAAGCACAAATGCTACTTGAAGATTTTCTAAATCATGCCATTATGGCAAGATTTAGCGAAGTGCTTGTCGTGCATGGCTTAGGCAATGGAATCTTAAAAAGAATGGTGGAAAACTTTTTAGATTCTTGTGATTATATAAGGGGATATACACAAGCCCCACCAAACATGGGCGGCTTAGGTGCTAAGATTGTATATTTAAATGGGTAAGTTTAGGCTAGTTTCTAAAACCATAAAAACACCTTAAAACTTCTTGCTATCCACATCTTCTAATATCTTATTTGCAATAGAATCTACTGCATTATAGATTTCTTGTGAATGATTTGCAATGCTTACATTCTGCTCTGTAATGCTTTCAAGCTGGGAGATTGTCTCATTCATATTACCTACATTTTGTGTTTGCTGCTTGATAGATTCTGCCATATCATTAATGCTTTGGACTAAGACATTTGTGTTTGCTTCTATTTCACCTAAAGACTTTTGCGTTCTCTCTGCTAGTTTTCTCACCTCATCAGCTACGACTGCAAAGCCTCTGCCATGCTCCCCTGCCCTTGCCGCTTCAATAGCGGCATTAAGTGCTAGTAGATTTGTCTGATCTGCTATATCACGTATGATTCCTATAATATTTTTAATATCTTCGCTTTGCTTAATAACATCATTTGTTCGACTTGAGACACTCTGCATAGAATCAGTAATATTTTCTATTTGAGCTGCTGCGTTTTGCAATGATTGACTTTGCGTGTGTGCACCTTGAGTAAGATTTTCAACTGCACTCTCCAATTCCTTATTTTTTTCACTTAACTCATGTGCATAACTTGCTGTTATCTTAAGCATTTGAGCAATAGAACACCCAAGCCCATTAATGGCTACACCAAAGCCTTTTGCATCTTCAATCCTATCTGTAAAATCATTATTTGCATAGGAAGTAAATACGCGTTGGCTTTTCTTCAAATCATCGCCTAGCAATTCTAACAAGGTAGAAGACATAGCATTTATCGCATCTTTTAATTCATTAATTTGTGGATTAAGACTCTTATGGACTACAAGCTTACCAAATCGCCCAACTTTTGCTTCTTCTACAACATTTAACACATCTTGCACGAGTATAGAATCTTGCTATAAAGATTTATTTGTCTGCTGTATATTATCGCCAATGGTTTGAGCCATGCGTCCTAACTCATCTTTAGATTTTAAAGGGATAAAATCTATATGTGGAATCTCTCGGTTAAGATGGCGGAAAAAAGACACAACATTATGTTGTAAAACCTGTATCCCTTTCATCAAATTACTATAAAACATAATAATTGAAGGGCAGAATATAATTAAGAAAATGACGACTGAAAGCCACATATTTCTATATAGAATATCTTGCATACTGGTAAGCATGAGTTTTGATATTTTACCTGTATGGTCTTGCAAGGTATCAATATATACACCAGTTGAGATCCATATATCATTTGTATTTGGTATCATAGCTGAATACGCAACCTTTTGTGCCTCGCCAAGCTTTCCATCTGGTAGTGGTTTAGAGAATACAAAATATACAAAATTCCCCTTGCCAGCCTTTGCATTTTTATACAACTCTTGCACATAATAGACTCCATGAGAATCTTTTGCATTTTCTAAAGAAGTCCCGATTAAATCTTTTCTATTTGGGTGTGCTACATTGATATGCCCTTTATATGCAAAATAATATCCAGACTTATCGTTTTCAAAGTGAAAATCTTCAATAGCTTTTGCGATGATTTCAATTTGTGCTTTTTCATCTAAACCAGCGACTAACGCACCAAGACTTGATGCCATAGAATCTGTGCCTAACTTTATCTTTTCTTCTATCTCTTTTTGTATGACTTTATCAAGGTTATCTTGCATACTTTCAGCAATTTCTTCTTTTCCAAGTAGCATAAAACCAACAAAGATTGCAAAACTCATTAAAGAACCAAGTGCTAGTGCCAAAAACTTATATTTCAATGACAGATTGCTATACATCATTATGTTACTTCCCACTCTTAAAATAAAGTTGGGATTATAGCATATTTTACAGCATTTAGAATGATAATATATGAAAAATAAAATTCTTATGACAATTTCTTACTTTGATATAATGGACGATGTAAAATAAGTAAAGCAAGAATGCAGAGCATACCTACAAAGATAACTTCCCCAAATGAATTGAGTGCTTTTGTCTTGCTTATGATTAAGATTCCAAATGATACGCCTGTTGTTAAAACTGAAAAGAATATCGCATGGGCTGTGCGTAGATTCTGCCCTTCTTTTACAGAATAGATCCCATAATCAACACTCACAACTACAAGGATAAGCAAAGCAAAAAGATGCATAATATTAAGCGTGCTGTGTGCTGCTATCACACAAAGCGTGCAAGCAAGCGGAAATAATACAAACACAACAGAATCTAAAAATGCCTCTCTAGCTGTGATAAAAAGCATACAAATCATTAAACACAACGCAATAGCAAGGACTATAAGCATAGGCTTATAAATCGTATCTGTGATATTATCCATAATATGCTGTAAGCCTCGCATTTCAATGCTAGATTCTGTGTTTTTTAGCTGTTGCATGTTGCTGTTAGAATCTTTTATGCTTTCAAGTGATTCTGCATTCTCAAGCTGTTTTGAAAAAGTTTTAATATAATCTAAATCACTATTATTTACGATAGCTAAATAATAGAATCTTTTTGTGCTAGATTGTGTAGAATCTTTAGATTCTATATTTGTATGAGATTGATTAGAATCTAGATTCTTATCCAAATGGGCGGGTGCAGGGTGTAAGGGTGCAAACTTTATAGAATCTAGATTCTGTAAAAATTCGCCCTTGTCTATACAATTTGAACGATTGAACGAATTAGAAGGATAGTCATTATCGCTTAGATAACTCCTACCCTCTAATTCGTTCAAAGCCTCCAAAGCCATAGAGCAATCGCTAGAATTTGTAGTTTTGTTTGCGTGATTTGTTAGCGTAGATTCCAGAATCTTATCATGTTGAGATTCTATATTAGATACTTCAGCTAACGCCTCAGTATGGCGATTTGTTTTAGAATCCATCTCTTCCACAACGATATTAAAGCCCATGTGAGAGAGATTTTCTAAGCTTAGTTGTGGTTTATCACCAAGCATATAACTCTCTTTAAACATAGCAAATAAATCATCTATAAACGCCATTTTATCTTCTAAACTCATATCTTCATCTATGGAATCTTCATTTAATATTTGTAGTATTTTTGTGCGTAAATGCGGGAGTGATTGCAATAATGCGGCTTTATTTTCTGCTACAAGCTTAGATTCTATAAATTTAGCATTTAAATCCATTTGACTTTGTGTAGGCAAGAGTGAGAGTGGGATAAAAGTCTTTGCATTGTTTATATGTAAAAAGTCCTGCAAATCCCTAGCAAGAGCAATTAGGCTATCAAGACTACTGCTTGATAATAAAATCTGTGTCGTATTATTCTGTGCATTTGTAAAAAATGTGCGTTCATTCTGCATACGCTTATTTTGATAATCAAGCTTTGAGAGATCAAAATCAAGTCGCAAAAACATAAACGCAAACACAAAGGCACACAAAGACAGCCCTAAAAATGTATAACTAGAGACTTTTTGGAATCTAATCTGTGCGAGTTTGGGGAATAATCTAGGCTTACTAAAACCAATCTTTGGATACATAAACGCAAAGCTAATATAGCAAAGTGTAAGCGAAATAATCGCATATAAAGAGAGTTGAGAAAGCAAGGGAAATGGTATAAACAAACATGCACTAAAGCCAATAATAGTGGTAATATAGCCATAAAATACAGGGCGATTAAATACCCTTTTAGCACTTACATAGAGATTGAAGAAATTATGATGCATCATGTAATCAATAGCAATATTGCTAATCCCCATGCCAAAGCTTAATGCCATAATCGTTACCTTTGGATATACGCTTGATACCACTAAAATGGCGATAATATTTGCAGTAATGAGAGTGCAAATCGTATTTAATGTAAGTAATGGAATGCGGATAATCACAAAATACAGCGTAATAAATGCAAGGGTTGCAAAACTTAGCAAGAAATTGACTTCATTAAGGATTAAGCCTAGATTTTCTACACTCATAAAATTTTGTGAAAAATACCGAATGTTTGGATACTCTGTTGCAATGTGTGCAAAGCCCTCCAAAGTCTCTTTTACACTCTCACTTTTTACATCTCTCATGGTTACAATCGCCATATAGCCATAATCTTTTGCTACAAAAATATAGGGCTTTGGTGTCTGCAATATTAAAAGTTGCAAAGGATCACTTGGGTGAAATATCGTATTATAAGATTGTGCGTTGTTTTTAGATTCTATGTTTTTGTCATTGTGAGCCTTAGGCGAAAAATCTTTACTAGATTCTGTAGTTTTATCTTTTGCTATGTTTTTAGAATCTAGATTATTAGTCGTTTGTGTAGTTTGTTGTGCTTTTTGTGCGGAATGTATAACATCTAGATTCTCTGCCATTTGGGTGGGTGCAGGGCTTTGGGGTGTAATTCGATTAGAATCTAGATTCTGTTTTTTATCATATTGAGCCTTTGAAAAAGGCGAAATATCGTTATTTTCATTGACTTTAGATTCTATATTGTTTTGAGTATTTTTCACATTCTCTTTTTTAGAATCTTTATTAGAATCTACACTTTGTTTAGATTCTATATCTTTAGAATCTCTCATTTTCTCCATATCAATTAATCCACTATCAAGCACTTCTTCTTCAAGCATTTGAGATTGTAGTGATTGTAGTCCATTTAGCACACGCGATTCAATCTCTTCTTTTGTAAGCACCTTATCTAAAGGCTTGGGACTAGCAGTATAGAGATAATCCTGTGCGAGAAAATCTTCTAGAGATTCTGAAGCACTTGTGCGAGTAATCACACTATCTATATTTGGCATATCTTTTATTTTCGACAAAAACTCATCTAGAGTATCCCTAGATTCTTGACTAAATCCTTTTATAGCTACAAGGATATGATTTGAGTTTGCAAACTTTTGATAAATGTCAATGATTTGCTTATCCTCTGTTTGCGGGAATAAATCAAGCACTTCTTGCGTGATTTTTATCTTATCATTATAAAAAAATAATGAAAATAAAGCCACAGCAAACACTAAAGCTACAACATTTACAAAATGACGCATAAAAACCCTTAATAATTATTTTTTCAAATATAATGCAGTGTATTTGCCCTTATTTCTGTTAATCATCTGTTTTTAAATCCCGCATTATATCCTAAAATTTATGCTAAATTACACAACAATGACTTATATTTGTTATTATAATTCACACATAAAAAAGGAAAATCATGCTACTAGAAGTTTGCAACATCAATCATACTTTCACATATAATACTTTTTTTAAAAAACACACAAAACAGATTCTAAATAATGTAAGTTTTAAAATGAAGCAAGGGGAAAACATTGCACTTATAGGACCTAGTGGTTGTGGCAAAAGCACATTGGCAAAGATTATTGCACAACTCCAAAAGCCACAAAGTGGGCAAATACTCTTTAATGGCAAGGCAGTAAATTTAGAGAATCTTCAGCAAAAAAAAGAGTTTTACAAACAAGCACAAATATTATTCCAAGACCCCTTAAGCTCTCTTAACCCACGATACAATGTCCTAGAGCATTTACAAGAGCCACTTACTTGCCTTTTAAATATTCAAAGTAAATCAGCACAACTACAAAAAATATATCCCATTTTAGAGCAATTAGACCTGCCAAAAAGCATACTCTATCATTATCCCGCAATGCTTTCTGGCGGACAAGCACAGCGGGTATGTATCGCACGAATGCTACTTATAAAGCCCTTATTTGTTATCCTTGATGAGACTACTTCTGGGCTTGATTATGAATTACAAGAAGAGATATGGAATCTCTTTTTAAATATGCAAAAAACATATAACACAACCTTTTTGTTTATCACGCATGACCTTATACTCGCAAGAAAATATTGTCAAAGAATTATACTCATGGAAGAGGGCAAGATTATCGAATATCTAAATGCAAACGATGAATTTAAGTCGAATTTAGGCAAAGAGTTTAACGCATGTTTCCACGCGGTGTTATAAAATCAAACTGCATAATTTTAAAAGAAGGTGTTTTGTAAGTTAAACGCCATTAAGTTGCAACATGATTTATCATTCTTTTTAGTATTTTTCATGCAACTACCTTAAATAATAGCAAAATTTTGAACATGTGTCACAAAACTTCTTTAATCAAGGCAAATCGCCCATAATAAGCTGTGATTTATGAATATAACCTATCTTTGCTTCCGTGATTGTTTGTGTCTTTGGCGAAAGGCTTGGTGGGAAGTAAAGCACCTTTATCCATTCTCGCCCCATAACTTCTTCATAACCACTAAATTCAGCCCTTTCATAGCCAAGCTGCCTTTGCCATTCACTCACACCTTTAACTTCCCACAGCGACATATTGAGATTAAGCAATAAAATTGCATCACTTTTAGCAGTAGGGATTTGCTCTAGAATCTTACCATTTGGCTTATCACGCAGATTCACATATCTATCTGTGCTGTTTAGTTTAAGCCTATATACATTCAATTCACTCTCTATGTTTTCAATATAGTCTTTTCTAGTATTTGGGTTATCTCGCAGCATTTTTCCCACTTTGATATTTGTGATAGTTACATATTTCCCAGCCGCACACGCTGAAAAACTCCAAGGCATAATACCTGCAATCTCTACTTCCACTTCATAGCCTACACTCCCACCAAGCCCATTTTTATACCACTTTGGCAAAAGCTGGGCAAGCTTGTCATAATACTCACGCTTATCTAAAACAATATGCCCATCATTGATAAACTCTAGCCTAGAATCTTGCGTCTTAAAAGTGCTAAAATATGCAGGATAATCACACGCGTCCACTTCATTGGGCGGCGAAGAAAAGTCAGCATTAAAAGTAAGTATGCCTTTTGCCTTTACAGGCTTTTTAAAGATAAACTCACACTCGCCACCACCTGCATCACCATAGGCACAATTTCTTATCTCTTGCCCTTCTTCGTCTATTTTTGTGGCAAATGCGGCATTATGCTTAAAAAAGAGAAAAGATTCATAAGCCTTTTTTGTGGTAAAAATCTGCTTAGAATCATTAAACCAGAATACTAACTCATTATACAAGTAATATTCAGGCTTAATCTCCTCAATGTCATTGCCTAAAGGAATGCCGTATTCTGCAAACAAATCCCCAAATTCTTTAGCAAGAAATGGGGAAAGTTTAGAGTAATAAACACTCGCAAACCCCCTATTACTCCCGCCATTATACACGCCATCTATCCCATCTACAAGGGCAAATCTAGTGAGTGTTCTATACTCATTAAAGTTTAAATCCCTTTGCTTAGATATGGATTTTAGCTGTGTGAGATAGGCTTTTAGCTCTGTAAAATCCCCTTGCTTTATGCGATTTACATCAAGCTCCTTTGCAAATAAAAACGCACTTAACAAACATAGAAAAACTAGAATCTTTTGAATCTTTTGCATATTAGCCCCTTTAAATTATATAAAAAACTTTTATAATGGTATCATAGATTCTAAAGGGTTGCTTTACTAAAAAATCACCCCAGAATATTAAATGCCGTATCATCTAAAATCTTATGAGATTGGGCTTTGAATGAAATAGATTTTGTCGCTCATATCACAACCATTCAAAAAGACTGCATAAAAGCTTAGTGCTGTGGCAAGAGAAAGAGAGAGAATCTTGCAAAAATGTGGTAAAATGCGATTATAAAACAAACAAAGCTAAATAAAGTCAATAAGGAAAGATCCCACTAAATGAACAAAATCTTTTATAAATCTAGTCAAAATATGAGCGAAGTGAGTGAATGCAGTGTGGATTTAATCATCACAAGTCCGCCGTATTTTAATATCAAAGACTACTCAAAAGATGGCTATCAAAATGTAAAACACTCCGCAGTTGCGGGGGGGGGGGGGGATTTAGGTAGTCTTACAGACTACAAAACCTACATTCAAGAGCTTTTAAAAGTATGGCGTGAATGTGAGCGGGTGCTAAAGCCAAATGGCAAACTCTGCATTAATGTGCCTTTAATGCCGATGTTTAAAAGGGACTTAAACACGCATTATAATCGCCATATTTTTGACTTACAAAGTGATATACAACATAGCATTTTAGAATCTACTTCTCTCTTTTTACTTGATTTATATATTTGGAATCGCACCAATACGACTAAAAAATTGATGTTTGGAAGCTACCCTTACCCACGCAATTTTTACGCGCAAAATACAAGCGAATTCATCACGATTTATGTCAAAGATGGTAAGCCACAGAACACGCCACAAGAGCTAAAAGAGCAAAGCAAGCTTAGCCAAAAAGAATGGGTGCAATTTACCAAGCAAATCTGGGATATACCTATACCAAATAAAGCAGATTCTGCCTTTGGCAAACACGCTGCTATTATGCCCGAAATAATTCCTTACCGCCTTATTAAACTTTACTCTTTTATAGGGGATATTGTGCTAGACCCTTTTGCTGGGAGTGGGACAACGCTAAAAGTGGCAAAGGAGCTAGGGCGGAATTTCATAGGCTATGAGATTTATCCGCATTATAAAAGCGTGATTGAGGAAAAGCTTGGGGAGAGTGGCTTATTTGCAATGCAAGGGCAGGGTAATGCTCAATAAAATTTATATACAAGATTGCTTTAGCTTTTTAGAATCTTTGACAGATTCTAGCATTGATTTAGCCATAATTGACCCACCTTATAATCTAAAAATAGCATCTTGGGATAGTTTTAAAAGTGAAAAAGAATTTTTAGCATTTAGCTATAAATGGATAGATTTATTATTGCCAAAAATGAAAAAAAATGGGAGTTTTTATATCTTTAATACCCCTTATCATTGTGCGTTATTTTTGCATTACTTACAAGAAAAAGCTGTGTTTCAAAACTTCATCACTTGGTATAAAAAAGACGGCTTAAGCTATACAAAAAAACGCTTTGTAAATAACCAAGAATCTATTTTATTTTACACAATGGATTCTAAAAGCTATTGTTTTAATCCAGAATCTATCCGCGTACCTTATGAATCAACAAGTCGCATAGAACACGCTAAAAAAAATGGAATCCTAAAAAATGGCAAAAGGTGGTATCCAAACGAAAATGGCAAACTCTGCCCTGATGTATGGGAAATCGCTAGTCAAAGACACAAGCAAAAAGTAAATGGCAAAACGCAAAAGCTCAACCACCCAACCATAAAGCCAAAAGAGATGATTGAGCGAATGATAAAGGCGAGTTCTAAAAAGGGGGATTTAGTGCTAGATTTATTTAGCGGAAGTGGAATGACAAGCCTAGTAGCAAGGGATTTAGAGAGAAATTTTATCGGCTGTGAAGCGAGTATTGAATATGTGGATTCTAGCTTAAATATAAAGGAGTGCTAATGGATAAAGTTTTACAAGAGATTTTACAAATAGATTCTAGTAGAGAATGTATAAAATTTCTAGTAAAACGAGTGCAAAGTGATAATTATAGAGGGTTGCAAATCTCACAACATAATCGCTATACGCAAAAAGAAATTCTAGTGATTTTACAAGAGATTTACGAGCTTTGTGGAGATACATTATTGCAAATCCGCACAAGTGATTTAAGCAAACGACCCTATAATATTGAAGGTGAAGAAAAATATGCTGAGCTTACAACAAAAATCTCTTCAAAACTTGGGCGATGCACACAAGATTCTTTGCGTAAAAATATCTTTGTAGATTTACATAGAATGGGGCTTATTGATAGATTTAACGCTAAAAAGAAACAATTAAATCCATTTGATAATGGCACGAAAAAATATATTGCTCTTACAGATTTTGGCATAGAGTTTTTACAAAGCACAGATATTTTCACACACAATTTACTTTTTACAAGGGCTTTAGAAAATCTTATGCAAGGTTTTGGCGAAGAGATTTTGCATATTATTTTAGAATTAGAGAGTAATTATTTGACACTCTATGAAGTATTATTTTTTGTAACTTTTCTATATCAAAAACTAGATTCTAAAACCTATAATCGTAGCGATATTATCTCGCTCATTAGAGATTATAGAACTTTAAGTAAATTTCAAAAACAAGCTTTGCTTGAGAAAGTAAAAGATTATTGTGAGCCTAAAAATTTTAGCGGTGATAAAACACAAAAGAGAGATTTTCATAACTTTTTAAACGAAACACAACAGATTCTAAGTCTTTTAACACAAATGGCATATTTTGAATACAACAAAAATGATTCTAAGCTTTATATTCGCACAGGAACTTATGGAATCTATGAAGACAATACCAAGCTTAAACGCTCCATTAAAGAAAAAGATTTATATTTTGAAAAGCACAATATCACAAAGGAAAAGGGCTTTGAACTTCATCATATTGTGCCTTTGTGTTTGGCTGCAAGTAGAGCTGAATTTCAAATCATTGATAAATGGGAAAATATGGTTTATATAGACGCTTTTTCACACGCAAAAATCACACAAAATAATAATGCAAATATGCGATTAAGCTTTGAAAATAATAATGCAAATTTTAGTGATTTTAATGATTGTGTCGTGCATTGTGAAAACAACATCAATATAAAATATGACACAGAAAAACAAGAACTTATGCTGGATTATAATAAACGCATTTTAGATTCTAAAGTGTAGGCTATATGTAGATAGATAAAGTTACTAAAAATATGTGTTTAAGTGCTTGTTTTAGACTCTAAAATATCAATTTAACTTTATAGAATCTTTTATTAATGACACCTAAAGAGAGCGTATAAACTTTAATCAAATACAATCACAAAATAAGCCTAGTTTAATAATCTCATTTATAATATCGTTATAAATGCAACAAAGGAGATTTTATGCTTATTTTTGCTGGTGTGGTGTTGGTCTTATGTGCGGTGGTGCTATTTTTTGGGATAAAGATTATCTCACAAACAGATATTGCCATTGTGGAGCGGCTGGGGAGATTCCACAGGGTGCTTGATGGTGGGTTCCACTTCATTATCCCCATAATTGATAGGCTAAGTGCGGTGGTGAGTGCTAGGGAGCAGATGATAGACATTGGGCGGCAGCAGGTGATTACCAAAGATAATGTCAATATTAACATTGATGGGATTGTGTTTTTGAAAGTCTTTGACGCAAAATCCGCGGTATATAGTGTCAATGACTATAAACAAGCCATCGCAAACCTTGCTACCACGACACTTCGCGGTGAGATAGGGCGGATAAATTTAGATGACTCCCTCTCATCTCGTGATAGGCTTAATGCCGCTTTGCAAGTGGCTTTGGGCGATGCGGCAAATAATTGGGGGGTGAAAATTATGCGTGTGGAGATTAGCGAAATCTCTGTGCCAAAAGATATAGAAAATGCGATGAATCTGCAGATGAAGGCAGAGAGAGAAAAACGCGCCATTGAGCTAAAAGCACAGGCAGAAAAAGAAGCCCTAATCCGCAACGCTGAAGCCCTAAAGCAAGAAAAGGTGTTGCAAGCTGAAGCCATTGAGCGTATGGCAGATGCTAAAAAATATGAGCAAATCGCCCTAGCACAAGGGCAAAGCGATGCGATGGAGCTTATTGCTAATCAAATGAGTAAAAACGCACAAGCAGCGGAGTTTTTGCTGACAAAGGAGCGGATTGTGGCTTTCACAGAGCTAAGTAAGAATCCAAGCAAGGATAAGGTGATTATCCCTTATGAGACGAGTGAATTTATCGGTGGGCTTAGCGTGATAAGTGAATTTTTAGGCAAGGGTAAAGAGGCGTAGAATCTAGCTTGTGGATTCTAGGGCTTTGCTGCCAAATCTTAGAATCCAAATCCCTTATGGGAGTTTTCTAAAAACAATGCAAATATAAGGAAGTGAAATGTCGGCACTTATGCTTTTGGGGTTGGGGCTTGGCTTTATTGTGGCGGAGATATTTTTTGGCTCATTTTTCTTGCTTTTCATCGGTTTAGGGCTATGTATCACAGCTGGGATTGAGGCATTTGTGGGCTTTGGCAACATCATAGGTGGGAGTGTGGAAAGCGTGTATGCGTGGCAAGCGGTGAGCATTTGTGCTTTTGCTTTTCTTACACTTATTTTGCTAAGAAAGCCCATAAAATCGTGGTTCAAAGGCTCACAAGTCTATGAAGACTCCTTGCAAAATGGTGGCGGTGTAGGTGAGATTCAGCAAGGAATGGTGTATTTCAAAGGCACATTATGGGCTTATGAAAAAGCCCCTACATTAAAATCTAACACACCACTAAAAGAAGGCGATAGGGTGCAGGTGTTAGAGATTAGAGATAATAAGGCGATTATCAAGGTTTGAGTTTTACTCCACGGTTACACTTTTTGCTAGATTCCTTGGCATATCTACATCATTGCCTAGCCGAATAGCAACCTCAAGGGCAAAGATTTGCAGTCGTGTTCTCCGCACACCGCACACTATGTAAATTAAGAAGAAACAACTTTGTTAGAATTGATAAAGATGTTTGGCATGCAAAAGACATTTATCCTGAGTTGTGCTACATTACGCCCTTTTTACTACGCAAAGAAACATTGACATAGTGAAGCAATATTAAGTTGATTTAGAGGATAAAAAACACTAGCAAATTTCAGTCAATGAGAAGTAGTGTTGCAATATATCGTAGAATATCGCCAAGCTCATATTGCAAAAGAGAGTGTTGAATTTAGGGGATACCTGTTTAGTTTTATAACTTTTTAGCAAAGCATACCGCATAAATCTCGTGTGTTTGCTTACGATATAGAGTTTCTAAAAATTAAACTTTGTATGTAAAACCTTATGCCTCAACCTTTTGCGTATTAAATGTTACATATCGTATATTTACACACAAAAATGGTTTTTATAATAGGGCAATAATTCGCTTTATGCGTAGTTAGTGGATATTATATTAACAATGCAGTTACAACATGCACTTAGGAATAGCTATGTCTAAGATTTTTACTTTACTTATCATATCGACTTTTACATTACTTACTGCCGCTTATGCTTCTAGTGATTATGAACTTGGCATTGGGAATTCTCCAACACCGCCGGCTAATTCTAAAAAGCAAGTAAATCTCGTGCAAGGACCCAACCTATCTAAAAAACTCATGCGTCCCAACACAGATAGAAAAGGTAATCACACGCCCACAAAGCATACAGAGTTGCCCTTGCTAGGCATTAATGGTGATTCTAGAAGCTATACTTCAGATCTTTTATCCATCATGAGTCCTGAAGGTGGGGTTTTGACACTTTGGGCGTTAAATGTGGGGAATTGGGTGTGGGGCTATTCTCTCATAGATAGTAAAGATTTCGGTGGAGCTAGGATTTGGCGGATTTTTAATAAGGCTGATGGGAGTGCTGCGATACAAAACGCTAAAGAGGGTACTTGTTTAAGCGCATATAGAAATGGCGTGATTCACACATATTGCAATATGGAAGACCCTGCACAATTATGGACTTTCAATCTCTTTGATGATCAAGCCGTGCAGATTCAAAATGTCGCCACTAAGCAATGTTTGCAAACCCCAAGCAATCAAGCAACAAGATTTTTCAGCATTTTTCTCACAAGCTGTGTGAAAGGTGGTAAGCTAAATAGCGATCAGCAATGGTTTATCATCGCGCCACCTTTAAATGCTGGTGTAGTGTTTAGTGTAGATGGCAAATAAAGGAATATTGATGAAAGTTATTATACTTATGCTTTTTGGTTTTAGCCTACTTTTTGGAAAGATTGAGGACTATGTTGTCGGCACTTGGAATCTGCAAGGCTCTTCAGCTAGCACTGAAAATAAATGGAATGTCAGTGTAAGACAGCTTATCACCGGCGATAATCCTGTGGATATTTTGATGGTGCAAGAAGCCGGCAGTGTACCTGCAAGCGCGAGACCAACGGGCAGAATGATTCAGCCGGGTGGAACGCCTATTCAAGAATATGTTTGGGATTTGGGCACTCGCTCAAGACCGCGTTCTGTATTTATCTATTATGCAAATATTGATGTTGGTGCTAGAAGGGTTAATCTCGCCATTGTAAGTGGTAGGCAAGCTGATGAAGCCTTTGTTATTTCACAAAGAACAATCGCACCTGAAGTTTCCCGTCCTGTGATTGGCATACGGCTTGGCAATGATGTGTTTTTCAATATTCATGCTCTTGCAAGGGGTGGTGGCGATGCTGCAGCGTTAGTTACAGCTGTGCATGATCATTTTATTGGTCAGCCAAGTATTAACTGGCTTATTGCAGGTGATTTTAATAGAGATCCTGCGAATCTATTATCCGGGCTTGATACAAGGATCACAAATCACACACGCATTGTTACACAAAACTCTGCAACACATTTTAGTATGGGTGCGGCAAATAGAATCCTAGATTATGCGATAGTTGGTAGAAGTTCTAATGATAGAACTCGCTTGGCTCTACCCGCAATTACCGCATTACTCATGGCTGCTAGTGTGAGATCGCACCTATCATCAGATCACTTTCCTGTGCGTTTTGGGAAATTTTAATCATAAGGATTGTAATGAAAAGATTACTAATAGCTTTAATGTGCGTCATAAATGCTTATGCGATAGATCCAGATTTATCTGATTTTGTGGAATTTACGCCGCCGATTTCACTAAGAAGTGCCTTTTCGGGTGATATTGTGGGCTTTGGAAAAGATAGAAATTGGGTTATACGCGATATTCCATTAACTGAAGATATGCTTAAAAACGATCCTTTTAAAGATTTTAATCTTGGAGCAGTGCAGTTTGTGCAGCTTGGGACACAAGATACTTGTTTGGCAATTGCTGAAAGTGGATTATTTACACGCAAATCCTGCAATGATGACTTAAAATCAAGAAGGTATGAAACCCTTTATACAATCATTCCCACCACCACACCAGCAGTGCAAATCCGCTCTTTTGTGCTGAATAAAAATGAATGCATGACAGTGTTTAATAACCCACAACTTCCAAGAGGCAGAGGCATAGGAATCCGCCCTTGTGATGTAGATAGTCTCTTTTCTGTGGATTTAGATAATCTTTTTTTGATAAATCCGCCAATACGAGATGCAATGCTGATTAATCCTTAAGAATCTCATAGGTTTTGGTTTTTTATAGAGTTTCATTTAAGATTTGTTATGTGGTAAATAAACTGCTGGTTAAAGTTAGATCCTGCAACATTAAAAAAATAAAATCTAGTAAAATGCCACAATATTTCTCAAAAACAATAGGCAATTCTTTTACATACGCCAAAATAAATATTAAGATTAGGTGAGGACTATCTTATTGGCACAGATCCCAATGCATTAAAGCTGGAATCTAACATTGCGTTTTCTAAGCTTCTTTGTGAGAAAAGAAACCGCCCATCACACACAAAGCCAAGCTCCTGCCAATCTGTGTTATTTAGCTTATCACATATTTTTTGCAGCATTGTAGAATCTACTTTAAACTTTGGAAAAATCGCTAAAATGAAGCCTGATAAGCTTTGCAAAGGCTTTAGAAATCGGTGAGTTTTTGCCTATTGGTATCAAGCAGATTTGAAAAGGTATTTGCGATATTTTGCATTATCTCTTTTTCATAAGGCTCCATTACAGAATCTACAAGCATACATTCTGCAAGATCATTTGTCAATTCATTGATAAAATCTCGTGCATCTTTGCTATCAAGCACACTTACAATTTCTTGTAAGTATCGAATGTAGTTTGTCTCATCAAGCTTTACAAGGCGATGTTCTGCTAATATATTTTCAAAAAGCTCTGTTGCCCCAAGTTCTTCAGCTCTTTCATACATTTTTTCTTTTTGCAACTCAATCTGTTTTGAAGTATTTTGAGAATGATTTAATAGCATTTTATATATGCTAAAAACTGCACGAAATTCTTCAATTATTAAAACCTCTTTCGTAACACCAACATTACCCTTTTGCACTTCATCAAGCAATTCTTTCTTTGCTGCTTGATCTACACGCGGCGTAATATACTCATTATTAACCTCTACAAATGCTATATATCTATTAATGATATCTTTATTTGTAGTTTTGTATTGTTGTTTTATTTTTTCACAATATTCACTCAAATAGGATTTCAACTCATTACGCATAGCTTTTTCTACGCTATCACGCCCAGATTTTCTTCCATCTTGCACTAAATTTGCATTCAACATGGCATTAGCATCAAAAATCTTTAAGAAATCCTCTATATCCTGCTGACTTATTGAAGGCGAACATGTTAAGATTTGATATGCTTGAGCGATATATCTTTTTTCCTCATCATAAAGCACAAAGGGATTAAATGTCCTTACAGGGTTGATACGATATCTACCTTGCTGCTTTGTCTCTTTAAAATGCTCTTCCTTGCCCTTATCTTTTGCAGAACCAATTATAAGTTTATATGCACTATATCCAAGTGCAATCCCACCTAGTGTAGTCGCAGCCACAAGTGTAAAAGGTGCAGCAACTGTTGCAACGGTGGTAGTCGCAAACCAGCCAAAGATACCACCAGTGGTAGTTGCTACTGTGCTAGTCCCAAGTGTCGCTGCTGTCAAGCCGCCAGCAGCTCCACCAATAGCTGTTGAAGCAGCACCACCCACATACTCAAAAAATCCAGTAGTAGCCTCTGTGCCACAAAAAAGTGTATCAAACGCTTTATCTTGATAATACCCTATTTCATCACTAGAAGCATTGCCTATAATACCTATAATCTCACTAGCGTCCATTGTCGTGATAAGTGTCGCGTAGTTTTGATCCCTTTGCTGTTGTGAATCGAGTGGTTCGAAACCCACGGTGCCTATTTCTCTCTCTGCCATAGTATTCCTTTCAATGTTAAATATGTAGTTTAAAAATCATTCCTTAATACGTTAAAAATCTCTACTAAAAGCTTAAAAAACTCTTTTGTAGCATGTGTTGCACCTGCGATAACCTGCTGAAGAGTGCTATCTAGCTCTCTACCCCCTTTATTCACATAGTCAATATATCCACCGATAGCTCCACCAAGAAATGTGGATATAAGGGATAATATAGCACCAATAAGTGGCATCATACCAAGAAATGAGCCAAACACTGCACCGATAATAGTGCCTAATGTTAAGTTTGGGTTATCTTGTATAAATTGATAGATCTTTGCAAATACGATTCTACCGATATTAATCAGCTTACCTGCTATTATCTTTGTTTGCTGAAAAAGCGTTACCATTTTACGATCAAATTCTGCTTTCATAGATTCTGGTAGTTTTAAACCACTAGACATTTCATCAATTAAACCACGCGCATTGTCTTCATTAAAACGCGGATTATCAAATCTTTGTAGTTCCTCAATTGCTATCGTTTTTGTCATAGCTTTGCTCCTTAGTGTAATATATCAAAATGACATTGCTACTTTACAAAAAAAAACAAATCAAGGGTAAATGTATAAAATGCATAATAAATATGAAAAGTAGAAAATGTGAGATTCTATATCTCAATCTTATCATAGCTTCATGCTAGGGGAAATGTCAAAAATAATGTTTAGAATCAAAGCGACATAAAGCAATCTTTAAGTTATCAAAAATAAATAATTTTTTGTTAGAATAACATGAGTTTCAGTATGTGCAAACTATATTTTTATATAAGATATAAATTTTATAATTTATTATATATAAAAATATAAATTTGAGAGTTTTATAAAAAGGATTTCTATGCAAAGCACACTTGATACCACACTAATCCACGCAGGAGCAACCACAGACCCACGCACAGGGGCGGTAAATACGCCTATTTACCAAACCTCCACTTACGCTCAAGATGAGTTAGGTAAGCACAAAGGCTATGAATACTCTCGCACCAAAAACCCCACAAGAGATGGGATTGAAAGTCTTATAGCCGAATGTGAGGGCGGGAAATATGGCTTTGCCTTTGCCTCTGGTATGGCAGCCCTTGGCACGATTTTGAGCCTATTTAAAAGCGGAGATTCTATCATCATCTCACAAAATGTCTATGGTGGGACTTTTAGAATCTTAGATAAAGTCTTTAAAAACTTTAACATTGGCTATAAAATCGTGGATACAAGGGACTTAGACGCTTTGGATTCTGCCCTAACCCCTGAAGTCAAAGCCGTGCTGATTGAAAGCCCAGCAAACCCACTTCTAAGCGTTACGCCTTTGGCAAAAGTCGCTGAAATTTGCAAGAAAAAAGGAGTGCTAAGTATCGTGGATAATACCTTTATGACGCCCTATCTCCAGCAGCCCTTAAGGCTTGGCATTGACATTGTGGTGCATTCTGCGACAAAGTATCTCGGCGGACATAGCGACCTTGTAGCCGGGCTTGTGGTGGTAGATGATGAGAATCTAGCTGAGCGAATAGGATTTTTGCAAAATAGCATTGGTGGTGTATTGGCTCCATTTGATAGCTTTTTGCTTATCCGCGGTATGAAAACACTAGGCTTACGAATGCAGCGACATTGTGAAAACGCCTTGTTTCTAGCAGAATCTTTAAGCGAACACAAAGCGGTGGAAAAGGTGTATTACCCCGGGCTAAAAAGCGATAGCGAATATGAAGTGCAAAGCTCTCAAGCACGCGGTGGCGGGGGAATGCTAAGCTTTATATTAAAGCCAGAATATGATTATAGAATCTTTTTTAAATCCACGCGTATCATCGTTTTAGCCGAAAGTTTAGGGGGCGTGGAGAGTTTGCTTTGCCACCCTGCGAGTATGACCCACGCCTCTATCCCTAAAGATTTGCGTGAATCTATGGGGATAGCTGAAAATCTTATCCGCCTATCCGTTGGCATTGAGTATGCTAAGGACTTGCTTGAAGATATAAATCAAGCGATTGAAAAAAGTCGTGTGTAAGCGTGTCGTCGCCTACATACTTCATATTTAGCTATTTCCAGTCACTTGTGTTTTTAACCATGTGACCAACACTTATTGAAAATGGTTTAGTGTACTAGCATCTAATTTTCACGCCGAAAACTTAGCCGACTTTTTTACTTGCCAACTTGCTTTATATACTCTAATTTGAAATAGAAGATTAGGGTTAGTAAAATATTACATGCTCATCTCATTACTATTCGCAAACCTCCAAATTCCCAAAAAAACCGAAATGGATACAAATTCGCTTATTGTGTTTAAAAAACCGCTTTTAAGATTCTAAGTTGCTAAATTTTACAAAGATACTCTAACTTATGGTTGTATGTTTGAATCCCTAAAGATTGTGATACATAGCATAATGCTATAAAAATTACTCTCAAAATGCCAATAAGCTATTTTTCAGAATCTCTAGGCTTTGTTTGCTTTTTTGGCGGTGGATTCCATAATCTTAGCTTCATTGTTGTGCTATTAAATGCTCTCTCCATTCTGCCTTCTGCTTGATAGTCGATGCTAAATCCAGCTTTAATATCGACTTGCCCATCTTTATCGACTTTTAAGGCGTAGATTCCATGTGTGCCAATGGGTATGGTATTAATATTTGTGATAGTTGTGCCAGCAGGGATTGTGAGTGGCTTTTGACTACTTGCGATTAAGTTACCATTAAGATATAAGCCTGTATTAAAGATAACCAAAGGCTCATTTGTAAGATTTCTAATATTAAAAATAACCGCACTATTTGTGATTTTAAACGCACTTGCACTTACCGCAAGATTGTAGTCTTCAATGATTATTGGGGGGATTGTAATCTCTCTCATTGCAATTTGAGCGGGAGTTATGCCCTGAAAATTTGGAGTATTCATATCGCCTTGTGCGTTTGTAAGGATATTAAGCGTTTGTCTATCGCTATTTAATGCCGCATAATGCAAGGGCGTGTTACCATCACTCTCATCTTGTATATTTACTTTTGCCCCAGCGGTTACTAAGAGTTGCGTTATGTAGGCATTTTTATTGCGTGCTGCTTCGTGTAATGCAGTTTTGCCATGATTTATCGCATTTACATCAGCCCCACCCATGATAAGCAGGTAAGCGATTTCTAAATGATTATTTTTTACTGCGGTATATAGCGGCGTGTTTCCCTGCCATCTCGCATTGACATCAGCTTTTAAGTCAAAGCCACTTTCCACATCGCTTAAAACATGGCTAAACAGCAAATAATCATATTGATTTGCCTTTAAGATTCCAAAAATAAAACATAAACAAACATAGATTTTTTTCATTTTATTCCCTTTTAGTTATATAAATGCTTCTTTGCAAGAGATGAAATTTTATCATAAATAGAATCAAAATCAACACCATACACACGACTATTTGCAATGCTGGTAATAAAATTTGTATCGCCTATAAAACGCGGGACAAAATGCAGGTGTAAATGCTCTGGGATACCTGCCCCTGCTGCTTTTTTGATATTTATCCCCATGTTTATACCGCTTGCCCCATACTCTTCTAGCATGGCGATAGCCTTTTGTGATAAGGTATTTAAATGCTGCCATTCTTCTTGTGATAGAAGTGTTGGGGTATCAATATGTTTATGCGGGATAAGCATGAAATGTCCGGGCATATATGGATATAGATTCATAACGCCAAAGCATATAGAATCTCTATAAAAGACACGATTATTTGTATCATTATGTGGATTATGTGCTATATTACAAAATACGCATTCTTCGCTGCAATCTGATGAAAAGTAGCCACTTCGCCATGGTGAATAAATATGTGATAGCACAACAACCCCTTAACTTTATAATTTATTGTGTTTTAGCAAATGTTATTCCATATTTAAGTTTTAATGGAATGCTAATTGCTTAAGTTGTTGCTAATACTCTAAACAGAGATAAACACAAGCTGATTAGCCTTGTGAAAATTAAGAGAAGGTTGCGATAATGAGAGTAACATTTGGGACAAAATACAATCAAATGCTAAATAATAATGGCAAGATTACCTCAAACCTTAATGATATGAATACAAAGATTGCAAGTGGCAAAAAGATTCAATATGGTTGGCAAGATGCAAGTGTGTCAAATCAGAATCTAAAGCTAGAATATGATGAGACGACTTTGCAGCAAGGCATAGATGTAGCACGCACAGCAGAAACTCAAACTCTAAATACAGATAAGGCTTTGCAAGAGATTTCACTTGCGATGGTGCAGTTTAAAACAAAGCTTTTACACGCGGCAAATGACTTGCATACGCCAACTTCAAGGGAAGCATTAGCAAGAGATTTAGAGGCTACAAAAGCACATATTATCAGCATTGCAAATACTTCTGTGGGTGGGAAGTTTATCTTTGCGGGAAGTAAAGTCGATGTGCAGCCTTTTGATTCTGTGGGGAATTATTATGGCAATGATGAAGAGTTAAGCGCACTTGTGAGTTCTAAGAATCTAGTCCCATTTAATATTACAGGTGAAGAGCTTTTCTATGGTTTTGATAATGATAAACACAGACTCATAACAACAAATGGGCGAATGCTTAATCAAACGCGACTTCACCCAGCAATTATGGATAATTCCGAAAAGCATAGTGAGCCAACTGAAGTGTATATTAAAGAAGATGATACGCTTAGAGACTTAATAGGCGATAATGATAATAATCCACGAAATAACGGAAAAGAGTATTTCTATGTGCAAGGGGTAAATAGTCGCGGTCAAAGCTTTAAAGAGAAGTTTGCCCTAGATGTGGGCTTTACAAATCCAAAGAATGCTACGACGGTTAGAGATTTACTCGATAGAATCGGCAAGGCATTTGGCAATACACATGCGACAAAAGTCGTTGATGTGCGGTTGAATAACTGGGGGCAAATTGAGATTAAAGATTTGAAGCCCGGTAGCTCTAGTATTGACTTTCACATGATTTCTAGTGAAGCTGATGTAGAGAATCTAGCCGACCTTGAGAAGCTTGGGGCAAGAGTGCAGGTATATAGCAGTCAGAATCTTACTTCAGAATTTAGTGCGAGTAATCTTAAAGGTGTGAATGATTTATATGATAATCGCCTTACACATATCCCAACGACACTTATCCGCAAAGATAATGTAATGACAGAGATAGACACAAAGCTAGAGGATATTCTATCCGTGCCAACAAGATATATTAAAATCACAGGCACACCGCCAAATGAAAAAGATGGCACGATTAGCAATAGAGAGTTAGGTGAGCCTTTATTGTTTGATATAAGAGGGCAGGAAGTAAGAGATTTATTTGATGCGATTAAAGAGTATTTTGGTGGTAATATTGATGTGGAATTAGACCATGGGCAAATAAATATCTATGATAGAAATGTGCGAAATAAAAGCACAGATACACTGAAGCCGCCATTTGATGGAGAAAGGGGCTTTTCTATACGCCTTGAAACGCTTGGTGAGAGTGAAGAGGAAGTAAATGGCTTTACCTCAAGTCTTGGTGTGAGTTATACAAAGACTGGATTCCAACAACTAGGCTCAAAGATTAGAGGCAATATCTCACAATCTTTATCTGGGACTTCTGTGCTTGCAAATGATCACACAAAGCTTATTGAAGTAACAGATGGATCACTTAATGGCAAAACCTATGGCTTTAAACTGCACGATCATAATGGCATAGAGCTTGAAGCAAGTATTACTTTCACAAAGCAAGGAAGCTTTTTAGAGTTACCCGCACAACATAGCGATAAAACTATAAAGATTCCATTATTTGATCCCTATGATGAGCCACCAGCAGTAACTATTAGCGATGGAGATTCTGTAACTTATAGGCAGCTTATGGACGCTATGTCTATTGCACTAAATTATAGTAATGAAGATGATAAATCTCTTAGTGCAGCACAAGTGAAAGGCGGAAAGCCCACTCAAGCACAAAAAGATGCCTATGAAGAATTGCTAGATAGAGCAAAATCAAACATTACCATTGATTTTGATAGTGAAGGAAAAATTGAAATACAAGATAATTTGCGTGCAATTACTCGTATGACAATGATGTTTTATGACAAAGCACAAGATGATTTTAGCCCGGAAGCTATCCGTTATTCAAATGCGAATGTAAGGCTTAATGCAAATGGCTCTCTTGTAGTAGATGACCCAAAGATTCACTTCTTTAGAGGGCTAGATGATGCGATTCAGTCTGTAAGAGATGGAATCTATCGTGCAGGGGCATTGCATGGGCAAAGATATGATGATACGATGAAAAGTCTTGGTATCCAAAACTGCATTGAATTAATCGATCATTTAAGCGATCATATAGAAAAAGTCATATCTAAAAATGGAGCACACACTCGCACATTCCAAAACTCTGTGGCAAGAAATGAGATTATTAAAACGCAAGTAAGCGGTATTAAAGGCGATACAATAGGAGCAGATTTAGCAGAAACTTATAATAAATTTACAAATCTAAGTAATAACTATCAAGCCGTGCTATCATCAACAAATCGCATTAATAACCTTTCACTTGTGAATTATCTTAATTAAGATTCTAAACACTGCTAATCACAAGGAAGTGAAGGGTAAGGAAATGCAAAGGTGAGGACATATATGTATAAAGCCATATTATTAAGCATAGGCACGCCAACGACACTTGGAATCTATTATGAAGATATGAGTCAAAATAAAGAGAATCTGGAAGAAGCGGTATATACTGCTAAAGTGGATAATGAAAGCACACTAGAAAATAAAGCCCCAAAGCTTATTTTCATTTTGCGTATAGATGGGAAGACAAGCGATGTTTTACCCTTACTTTTTTTATCACATAATTTAGATAAAAAGACTGCTTATAAAAGTTTAGAATCTTTACTCACACCTGAAGTGCTATCTAAATGCAGTTTAGCTGAATGCTTGATTGATTCTAGTTTTTTAAAAGAGAATAAAGAGATAAAGCACATTTTAGAATCTCTTGATATAAAAGATTCCATAGATTCTATATATAGTAATCAAACTAATTCAGCCAATCGCTCAAATTATATAGACAAAGGTGCGAATTTAGAGAATCTAGACACTAAACACAATATATACTTTAATGAAAAAATAGATTCTAAAACTAACATAGATTTTATAAAACTTGATTGTAGTCTCACTAAAGCCTTATATCTACTTTCATATTTTATGCCTTTAAATGCGATCTATTATTCCCGTGGGGTTGGGAGTTTGAGTGCTATAAAGCTTACGCATGTATTTTTACATACCCTTGCTTTAAGTAGTGATATTAAGATATATGCTACAAATAGCTTTTACTTCAGTCAAACAAATGAGATAAAGGCATTTGCAAATATGTCTTTTTATCTTAAACCAGATTCTAAACATGTGGTTATCACGGATTCTAATGTTAAAGATTATATTCATATTGCCCCAAGTAACATAAATGATAGTTTAGATTTATCAACACTATTTTTACCACACAGACTTATACATGATGATTTTTTAGAATCTTGCACACCACTTTATGTAACCCCAGCAGTTTGAAGCAATACCCATAAACTCACAAAAACATGCTAAAATCACACAATACTTTACATATATAAGGCAAATTCATGCAAAGCGTAAATACACAGCAAACAACAAAGCCAGATTCTCTAACACTTAATAATAAGACAATACTAATCACAGGGGCAGCAGGATTTATAGGCAGTAATCTTGTAGAATATTTTGCTACACATCATAAAGACTGCAAGATTCTAGCCCTTGATTATTTTCGAGATTCAAAGACTTTTCCTAATGGCAATCCTACAACACTAGGGCATTTTAAGAATCTCTCTCTTTACCCAAATGTTGAGGTCTTATCGCTTGATATTGCAAATGAAAAAGAGTTAAAATCATTGCAAAGAGACTATGGTAAGATAGATTATATCCTGCATGAAGCCGCAGTATCAGATACCACTTGCATGGATATGCGGCATGTTATGCAGGTAAATTTCAATGCGTTTAAAGCCCTAATCAAACTTGCTATGAAGCACGAAGCACATATTATATACGCAAGTTCAGCCGCAGTCTATGGTAATACAGAGATTCCAAATAGCGTTGGGACAAATGAGATTCCAGAAAATATCTATGGCTTCTCAAAGCTTTGCATGGATAAGGAAAATGTGAGACTACAGAAGAGTTTGCAAGAAAAAGGCATAGGGCTTATAGGTTTGCGTTATTTTAATGTATATGGCAGATCTGAGTTTTATAAATATAAGACTTCATCTATGATACTTCAGCTATCATTGCAAGCATTAAATGATAGAGTAGTCAAGCTATTTGAGTTTGGAGAACAACAAAGAGATTTTGTCTGTATCCATGATGTCGTGCAGGCAAATGTAAGGGCTATGGAGCTACTTATGCTAACCTATGGTTTAAGAGATAAAAATAAACAAGCAAAAGAATGGCATAGAATCCACAAGACCTTCAACGACATAAACATGCAGCAAACACCACAAACACAAGATATTGTATTGCAAAAGTTATTTGGGCATGACTTCTTAGCAGAATCACAAAATATTATGCAGTCATGGCTAGAGCATGGGGCAATATATAATGTCGGCAGTGGAATCTCGCGTAGTTATAATGATATTGTTGAGATTCTAAAAGAGAATCTAAAAGTAAGCTTTGAAGTGCAGTATATTAAAAACCCATATCCATTTTTTCAAAATCACACTTTAGCAGATAGCACAAACTTTTTACCAAACTACACACCAAACTACACATTAGAATCTGGGATAAAAGACTATATTCCATATATAGAATCTATCTATAATGACATAAAAGAAGGGAAGAAAACATGGCAGTAGAAAGAATAAAAATCCTTGTTATCGGGGATTTAATGCTTGATAAATATATATGGGGAAGTGCGAATAGACTCTCCCCTGAAGCCCCTGTGCCTGTTGTGCGAATAGAAGAAGAGAATTTTAGTCTAGGTGGGGCATGTAATGTAGCAAATAACCTAATCGCAATGGGGGCATTTGTATCTATATATGGCGTTGTAGGCAATGATGCAGAGGGCAGTTTATTACATGATTTTCTTGTGAATAAAGGCATAGATTCTCACTGCTATAAATCAAACCGCCCAACGACTACAAAAATGCGTATCATGGCATCAAAACACCAAATGCTAAGACTTGATAAGGAGAGTAATATCCCTTTAGAATCTAATATATATGAAGCCATGTTTGAAGATATACAAGGAAATATTACAGCATATCATTGCATGATTCTAAGCGATTATTTAAAAGGTGTGCTAAGTCCAGCTTTCACACAAAAGCTAATCAAACTTGCAAATAGCTTTGATATACCAGTATTATGCGACCCAAAAGGCAGCGACTATGCAAAATACAAGCACGCTGCACTGCTTACACCAAATAAAAAGGAAGCAATGGAAGCCACACATGTAAATATACATAACGATAAAACCCTGCTTGAAGCCCTGCAAAAAATGCGTAAAATCTGCAATTTAACTTATCCTTTAATCACGCTTAGCGAAGAGGGCATTGCCTATCTTGATAGCGATCTAGCATTACATAAAAAGCCCACAATCGCAAAAGAAGTCTATGATGTAAGCGGGGCCGGTGATACCGTTATTGCCGCCCTTGCCTTGCAACTTGCAAAAGGTGAGAGTATAGAAGAGGCTACAAAATTTGCAAATGCTGCCGCTGCTGTTGTGATTGGCAAAATTGGCTCTGCTACTGCCACACTTAAAGAAATACAAGACTATCTCGCCCCAAAAAGAATATTAAAAGACGCACAAACAAAGATTATTACAAACTTTTTAGAGATAAAAGAAAATGTAAATGGTAAGAAAATAGTCTTTACAAATGGCTGCTTTGATATACTGCATTACGGACATGTAAGCTATTTAGAAAAGGCTAGAAAGCTAGGCGATGTGCTCATAGTCGGCTTAAATAGCGATGATTCTATAAAAAGGCTAAAAGGGGAAAATAGACCTATTAACTCACAAATTGATAGAGCATTTATCCTAGCAAGTCTTGCATGTGTGAGTTATGTCATTATCTTTGATGAAGACACGCCCAAAAATCTTATCTCACAAATTAAACCAGATATTTTAGTCAAAGGTGCAGATTATAAAGACAAAGTTGTAATTGGAGCAGAATATGCAAAGTCCGTGCAACTCATTGACTTTATTGATAACAAAAGCACGACAAATATTATAGATAAGATTCAAAAGCAGGTAAAAGAATGAAACAATGTATCTCACGCAACAAGTATTATAAAATATGAAAATATTGCAAAAAAGATCACAATAAATCGCTTTGTTAAATTCATTTGTGTAATAAAGAAACATATTTTGTAGATTTATAAACTTTATAAATAAAACTTTACGAAATTTAAAAATAATTTAAACTCATCTTATAGAATACACTCTTGGTTTATCGCGTAGGCTACAAAGATACTGCTTCATCTACTCACAATATATTATGTTTATTCAGTCTCAAAAAACATTCATTGTGAAAAAGTAAGTTGATAGCATACAAGAAAATATTTCATTGTGAAGGGAGATAATTGTGAATTTAGCTGTTAAAACTCGGGTGGCCCTCATTGCTAGTTTTATTATTGCTGTGGCGATTATAGGACTTAGTATCGGCAATATGATAATGAATAAAAAGGTGTCAATGGGGAATACCCTGCATGCACAAGCAGATCAGCTACATACCGTTGATTTAATGTTGCAAGATGTAAATATTCGATCTGCTACCGCACTGAAGGGACTTGCTACCATGATAGAATCTATGCCTTATGAAAAACTAGATTCTAAAGAAAAGATTATTGCCAATGTTGGACCATTATTAAGGGGACACAGAATCACTGCAGGACTACTTGGAAGTTATATTGGTTTGCCAACGGGTGAAATTATAGAAGATAATATTACAAATACAACCAAGCTTTTTGGCGTAAGGGGTGGTCAAGGGCAAAGCTATAATGCCGCACAACGCAGCTGGTATATCGGGGCAGTAAAAAATAATGGATTATTTCAAACAGAAGTGTATCAAGATGATATTACAGGAGAACCAAGCATTACCTATGCTATACCAATACATAAAAATGGACAGCTAGTAGGTGTTGTTGGTATTGATATCTTACTGACTTCATTACAAAAAGTCTTTGATGATCTTAGTGCCACAGGTAGCAATATATTTGCGTTAGATAATGCAAATATCCCCTATGTTGCCACAAATAAGGACATTATTTTAAAAGAACTTCCTATTTTTAAACAGATTGCTACAATATCAAGTCAAACAAAAGATTATGAAGATTTTGTAGTTAATGACAATGGCGTTGATAAAATAACACAATGTAAGACAAGCAAAAGCAATGAGTTTGCCACATATACGCTATGTTCTTTTGAGCCTATCGAAAATATAGAGGGTCCTATCACTCGTATAGGCTATATTCAAATAGGCGTTGGACTTGTATCAGCATTAGTTATTAGCCTTATGTTATATGCTGCTGTTGGATACTATCTTAAACCGCTTACGCAAATTTCTCGTGGTTTAGTTGATTTCTTTGCCTTTCTTAATCATGAAAAAAGTCATGCCGCAAAGATTGGAATCACAGCAAATAATGAGTTTGGTTTGATGGCTCAAGCCATAGATTCTAATATTGAGAAGACACAACATTCACTGAAGCAAGATTCTATGCTTGTTGATGAAGTTATGGAGATTGTCAATGAAGCAAAAGAAGGGAGATTTGGCAAAAATGTAACACATGAAAGCCATAATCCACAAATAAATAAGCTAAAAGATTCTCTAAATGAAATGTCTCATACACTTTTCTTGCTTGTGGGCGACAATCTTGCTGAAGCGAAAAAGGTATTTGAATCATTTGAGCAAAATGACTTCACACCAAGGATTGAGAACGCACAGGGGCTAGAAGCAGGATTAAATCAGCTTGGAGATTCTATTGTGTCTATGTTACAAGTATCAGCACAATATGCAAAAGAGCTAGATTCTAAGTCAAAAGAGTTAGAAGAATCAGTGCATACACTCTCACAAGGTGCTACAACACAAGCAAGCTCCCTGCAACAAACAGCAACTGCAATCGAACAAATCACTTCATCAATGCAAAATGTATCAGGCAGAACGGGTGAAGTTATCAATCAAAGCGAAGATATTAAAAATGTTATAAGCATTATTAGAGATATAGCTGACCAGACTAACTTACTAGCACTTAATGCAGCAATTGAAGCAGCAAGGGCTGGAGAGCATGGCAGGGGCTTTGCAGTCGTAGCTGATGAGGTAAGAAAACTAGCAGAAAGAACACAAAAGTCTTTAGGTGAAATCGAAGCAAATACAAATATACTCGTCCAAAGCATAAATGACATGGCAGAATCTATAAAGGAACAAGCACAAGGCATAGAACAGATTAATGAATCTGTCTCACAACTAGAGAGTATTACACAACAAAATGTAAGCATTGCAAATCACTCACAAGAAATAGGTGTAGCTCTTGATGAAGTGGCAAAAAAGATTCTAGAAGATGTCAATAGAAAGAAATTTTAGATAGCTTATAAATCATGTATTTAAGGTTTGATATTATAATGCTAACCATTTTTAGTTTTATAATATAGTATTAAATAAATTTCTTATACAAGGACAAAATATGCAAAGAAGAACCTTTATTAAATATAATACATTAGCTGCTATAAGCTTTATGCCACTTTTTTCAAATCCACATAACCATCATATAACACATGCAAATCATCATCAACACAATATGCAAAATACACCTATTGATACCTCTTTTATCACCCTTGAAAATGAGAAAATAGCCCTTCTTAATGATAAAGATTTTCCGCAAAATAATACACACAAAGAATTGCCACTATTATCAAATCAAAATAAGCAAAAAGGTGTATTTGAAGCAATTATTGAGATAAGAGAAATGGATATTGAAATCATTAAAAATAAAAAGACAAAGTGTTATGTATATAACGATGGCAATAAAAAAATACAAAGCAGGGTTGCTCCAAAAATTGAGGTATATGAGGGAGATAGAGTAAAAATTTGGGTGAAAAATAGATTAAAAAGCCCTACAACAATCCATTGGCATGGGCTTCCTGTGCCGCCACTTGAAGATGGGAATCCAATGGATATAATCCCTGCAAATGGTGATAGAATCTATTCATTTCAGTTACCAGATAATTGTGCGGGAACATATTGGTATCATCCACATCCGCATAATATCACAGGCAAACAGGTTTATATGGGATTAGCTGGGGCATTTGTCGTAAAATCTAGAAATGATCCTTTAGATAAATTTATAGAATCCGATTGGTTTATCACTGACTTAAGGCTTGATTCTAAAGCGCAAATACCACCAAATACTTTAGCTGACTGGCTTGATGGCAGAGAGGGTGAATTTGTGCTTATTAATGGTGAGTATAAGCCTAAGATTACAATAGATTCTATGCAGAGAATCCGCATTTACAATGCTTGTTCTGCAAGATATTTAAACCTAGAAATACAAGGGGCAAAGTTTATTATCGTTGGCACAGACGGGGGATTAATAGAAAAGCCTATTGTAAAACAAAAGCTTTTTATAAGTCCAGCCTCAAGGCTAGAAGTCTTCATAAAAAATGATAAAAAAGGAAGTTTTAGTCTAGTAAGCCATTTTTATGATAGAGATAAAATGATGCCAAAAAGTGAGCCAAAGGAATTGAGACTTGCTACAATAGAATTAAATGCGATTTTTAATCAAAATGAAATACCAAATACCTTGAGAATCTTACCTATACACAAACATATAACACAAGAATCTCCAACACCAAAAAATCCAATACAACAACTTGAAATAACCATGAGTGAAGACCATAGTAAAATGCACAATCTAACAAAGAAAGACAAGAAAAGCATAAGAGAGAATCTAGCGAGTATGTTTTTAATGAATAATAAAACTTTTGATATGAATCGCATTGATTTGCGTGTAGATATTGGAATCGTCCATGATATTATCGTTACAAATAAATCGCATATGGACCATCCATTTCATATACATGGCACACAATTTGAAGTGATTGAGAGAAAGCTTGGGAGTGTAAATGAAAAGATTGAGTTTAGAGCCTTGCAAGATACTATTAATGTAAGACCAAATGAAGTAATTAGACTTAGAATGAGACAGGATTTTAAAGGGGTAAGAATGTTTCACTGCCATATCTTAGAGCATGAAGATTTAGGCATGATGGGGAATTTATTAGTTGATTAGTCTTTAAAAAATGAATTTCTTTGATAATTCTAGCTTATAAGCTAGACGCACTTAAACGCCATATTTATGCAAGCTTGCTATAATAGCAGACATTTTACTCACAAAGGATAGATATGCGTATTACCACACTAAAGCCTTTTAATAAGCAAGAATTTGAACATATGGGACTACTCTGGCACACAGACCCCGATAACACAGATTACATTAGTAATGAACTCATACATGTAAGCGAAGCAGAAGCTGATGCCTATTATGAAGCGTGTAATGAGCTATATGATATGTATGTGGAAGCGGCAGGTTATGTCATTGAAAATAATCTTTTCTATGAGCTTGATATACCAAACTCACTTGTTGATACAATCGTGCAGAGTTTTGAAGAAGATGTGCATTGGCATATTTATGGTCGATTTGACTTAGCTGGTGGGCTTGATGGTAGCCCTATTAAGCTTTTAGAGTTTAATGCTGATACGCCGACCATGCTATATGAAAGTGCAGCGGTGCAATATGCGCTTTTAAAGGCGAATGGCTATGATAGCGATGCACAATTTAATAATATCTATACAGCAATTTCACAAAATTTTCAACGCCTTATTACATTGAGTGATGATGTGAGTAATTTCCATGAGATATATGAGGGCTGGAAGATTCTATTCTCAAGTATCCGCGGTAGTGATGAAGAAGAAAAGACTATTAGATTCCTGCAAGATATGGCACATGATGCAGGTTTGCATACAGATTTTTGCTATGTTGATGAAGTGCAGCTAAGCCCTACTGATGGAATCTTTTATAATGATACAAACTTTGAATTTTGGTTTAAGTTTATCCCATGGGAGAATATCAGCATTGATGAGCCAGAACTAGCCTTGATTATCAATGATATTATGGCAAATCAAAAAGCGATTTTTCTAAATCCAGCTTACACTATCCTTTTTCAAAGCAAACGCATTTTAAAGATTCTGTGGGATTTATATCCAAATCACCCGCTATTACTTGAGACAAGTTATAACCCACTCAATAAAAAGCAGGTTAAAAAACATGCCTTTGGTAGAGAAGGGGCAAATGTCAGCATTCTCGATGCAAATGGTAAGCCTATCAGCTCAAAAGATGGGGAATACGCTAATCACAAGGCAATCTATCAAGAGTTTTATCCACTTAATACGCATAATGGCTCATTTTATCAAGCAAATGTATTTTTTGCGTATGAAGCATGTGGCTTAGGCTTTAGGAAAGGCAGTGAAATTATTGATAATTATTCAAAATTTGTAAGTCATGTGATTGATTAGATATGATTAGACATGTTTTAATGGCTTTGCAACAAGTTTTGTGTATAAGACCATTAAGTGGCAATCACAACAAGGTATTCTAAAAGGCAATATGCCATTAAAATCATAAATTCAAATATATGAGATTTGCCAATACAGAATCTACGCATTAAAACCCATAAAAAAGTAAAAAAACTATAAAAGTTTGCTAGAATAAAAACTTATTGCAAAAATTACGCATAAGGAACTGAATGCAAAAAGATTTTGGAAAGATTGGATTTATTTTGGCAGCACTTGGTAGCTCTATTGGCTTAGGACATATTTGGCGGTTTCCTACAACTGCGGGTATGAATGGTGGCGGGGCATTTGTGTTGCTTTTCTTAGGTATTGCCTTGTTTGTGGGTGTAGCTATGCTTGTAGCAGAAATGCTTGTAGGGCAGCAAGGTAGAAAAAATGTGCCTGATAGTTTTAAAGAGATTGCGCAAAATCCTAAGACTTCATGGCGTTTTGTGGGCATTACTTTATTTGCTGGTCCCTTTATTTTGACATTTTATTGTGCGGTGCTAGGCTGGGTTTTATACTATCTTGTGTCAGTCAGTTTTAATCTACCCGCAGATTTTGCACAAAGCAAGGCTATCTTTGAGACTTTTAGCTCACATACAGAACAGATTTCCTATCAGATTCTCTGTTTTGCTATCATTCTAGCGATTACTGCATATAGCATTGTGTATGGGATTAAGAGTATTGAGAGATTAAACTATGTATTAATGCCCCTGCTTTTTATTATCTTTTTTGGATTGCTGTTTTATGCGATGAGTTTGCCTAGCTTTGGTGAGAGTGTGGAGTTTATGTTTAAGCCTGATTTTTCAAAACTCACTTCAAATACTATTATTGATGCTATGGGACAGGTCTTTTTCTCTCTCTCGCTTGGGGCTGGGACAATCATCACTTATTCATCACATGTGAATAGAAATCAGAATCTTTTTGCAAGTGCATTATGGATTGTTATCCCGGGTATTATTATCTCTATTGTAGCAGGGCTTATGATATTTACATTTGTATTTGCCTATGGTAGCAAGGCTGATGTGGCTGGTGGTCCGGGGCTAATCTTTATTGTATTGCCTGTTATGTTTGGGCATCTTGGCGCGCTTGGTGGCTTTTTGTGTGCGTTATTTATGATTGGGCTATTATTTGCTGGATTATCTTCTACCGTGTCCTTGCTTGAGCCATGTATAAAATATCTTACTGATAAGACAAAGTATAGTCGTGCAACTCTTACATATATGGTGAGTTTTGGTATATTTTTAGTAGGTATTATTGTGATTTTATCGATGAATACGAATTATCAAGCAACTCTTACTTTCTTTGAGAAGAATCTATTTGATTGGATTGATTGGATAAGTGCGAATATGCTACTTACTTGGGGGAGCTTCTTTAGCTCTTTATTTATTGGCTATTTTGTATCAAAGGATAAATTGCGTGAATGGACTAAAGGCTATCTTAAAAGCGATGTTACCTTTTACTTTTGGCTGTATAGTTTGCGTGTATTAGCACCATTGATGGTTATTGTGATTTTTATTAATCGTATTCAAAGATTCTAGGGATATGTATGGAAGTAAAAGATTTTATCACTCGTGATGAAAGCACTATGTATTATCTGTGTGGTTATAGTGCGGATAATGCCATTCTTATGCGTTTTGGCAGTGAGTTTAAGTTTATAACAGATGCGCGTTATAGCACAGAGGCAAATGAATTATGTAAGAAAAATATCGCATTAGAGATTATTGAATCTAGCGATCTTTTGGGAGAGGCAAAACGGCAAATCACACAGCATAATATTAAGAATCTTAGCTTTGATCCTATGCGTATGTGTGTGGAAGAATATCATAACTTAAAAGATATTGTATCACTTACACCCATGCCAAACTTTACACAAATCATGCGTATGAAAAAAAGCGATGAAGAACTCAAGATTCTACAACAAGCACAGATTCTAAACTTAGAGGCAATACATACTTTTAGTAAATATGTATCAAAAGAGGGCAGGAAAAAAAGTGAGAAATTTTTATGGTATAAAATCGCTGATACTTTGAGTAACTATGGGCAGTATCCACTAAGTTTTGAGCCGATTGTAGGCATTGAAGGAAATGCAGCAAAGCCACATGCCCTGCCAAGCGATACGACTTTTTTACAAAATGGCGATACACTTTTGCTTGATTGCGGATTGAAGTATAAAAGGTATTGTGCTGATTGCACTCGCACCGCACTTTTCTTTGATGATTCTATAATTTTTCAAAAAGACCAAGATTTTATGGTATTAGATGAAAGCACAAATAAGGATAGACTAAGCATACATGAAAAGCAAAAGATTTATGATCTTGTCAAAAAAGCACAAGTAGCTACAATTGAGAATCTCCGCTCTGGTATGAGTGGCAAAGAGATAGATTCTATCGCAAGAGATATTATTGAAAAAGGTGGATATGGCAAGTATTTCACACATAGCACAGGGCATGGCATAGGGCTAGATATACATGAGATGCCCTTTATCTCTCGCCGCTCTGAAACAATCATTGAAGATGGCATGGTTTTTTCTATTGAACCCGGAATCTATATCCCACAAACCTTTGGTGTGCGTATTGAAGACTTAGTCATGGTAAAGCAAGGCAGGGCTGTTGTGCTTGGGTAGGCTACATTGTGTCTTTGTGTATTTTAGAGCTACATATTAAACGAAACTTTCACCACAAGAACTGCACTCAATTTTATTGTCATCAATTGTTGAATATGTATCTTAAAATCTAGAAAATATATCCCAAATTCGACAACCTACTTAAAGTTTAAGAATAAGGCATAATCTACTAAAAATATGCCAAAAATGCTTTTAATAAGGATTGTATAGCTTGTCCGCGGTGTGAAATCTTTGTTTTTTCTTCTAATGGGAGTGTGGCAAGGGAGTGTTGCAAAGATTCTAAAATTGTTATTTTGTTATTAGTGTTATTGGTAGGCAATGTGAAGTCAAGTGTTAGAATCTCATCTTGCGAGAAATCTCTATAAAACATAGAATCATATCCAAATCCATGCGTTCCACTCTCTTTAATCGCTACAATGCCATGACATTGTCCGCTGACAACATTTTGTATATTTTTCTGCTTTGCTTCATCATGTATAATGTAGGCAATGCTGCATTGAAAATAGGCTTTGCTACCCCAGATTCCATGCTCTTTTAATGCAGCTTTTAGGGCTTCTCTATTATCCGCATCACTTGAGTTTCCACATTCTGTATTGCCATTTTGCATATGTGCATATCGTGCAGAGAATATACCGGGCAGCCCCTGCAGTGCTTCTACGCATAGTCCGCTATCATCAGCGATAACAATGTAGTGTTGGGGTATATTTACATGTGTTTGTAGTATGTAATAGAGTGCTTCTGCTTTAATCATTGCGTTTGCTTCAAATGTCTCTCCGCACTCAATAGGATCAAAGTCTAATATACCCAAATCATTTGGGGTTAGAATCTCTGTGTTTAGGGTATGTGTAAATTCTTGTTTTTTATGCTTATTATTTGTAGCTAAAATTATACATGGGATATTCATAAATAGTATTCCTTGCTAAGGCTATAAAGCCTTAGACTTAAGTAGGGATTAGTTGGATAGAATCTTAATTAGTGTAAGTCTCTCCAAATCTTGCTTTTCCACATATATGCAAGGGCTGAGAGTAATACAAAGAAGCCAACAATCCATAATCCAAGAGAATCTCTTTGAGCTTTTTTGCTATCGCCGATTGTCTCAAGGTAGTTTATAACTTGTGTTTCTGCTTCTTTTGTAAGACCTACTCTAGGCATAGCTTTGCCTTGTGGCATTACACCCATATCTTTTGCCATATTTGTGTAATCTTCATTGCTTTGCCATGAATCTTTCATAGAATTTTCAGGCAATTTAATACCATAATAGGCTGCATCTCTAGCATTTATCTCTTTGATTTTTGCCTTTCTGTCATTCTCACTTAAATCAGTAGGCAATGCAGCTTTCTCTTCATCTTGCTTATTTTTTACCAATTTATTAATAACCGCTTGTTGAATGTCAATCAAAGGCACTTTTTGTGGATTATTAATAAATGCGGCTAACTCTGTGCGACCTTTTACCCTAATCATCATGGATAGATCAGGTGGTGTGTTGCCTAGATACGCCTTAATCATTTCAGAATCTGTTGCTGCATGAAGCCCTGCTTTATTAAAGCTAGATTCTAAAAGTGAAGCGTTAAGCACACTTAAAGCACCACCAAAGTCTTCAAAAGTCTTTGCGTTGATAGCGTCATTTTCATCATTAAGCTGGTCTTCACTCATATCTTTCTTTTCTTTTGCTTTAGCCATACCAAGCAGGGCATTCATAAACGCTTTGTCTTCATCATTAAGAGATTCTATGAACTCTGCTTCTTCTTTGCCTTCACCTTGTTTAATAAGAGATTCTATCTTTGCGTTATGGTTAGCAAAAAACATAGAATCATATTGATTCTTATCATACACAGCACTATGACATCTGCTACATGCTTCTACAAATACTTCTTTATCACTTAAACTTTTAGGTGCGATTGACTTAAGATAGGCTACAACATCAGCGATTTCAGTATCACTCATTATGCCATTAAACGCATTCATAGGATAAGATTCTTTGCCCTCATTAGATATGTCGCATTTCTCAAGTGCTTCATTCTCTAAGCCATCACATGAAACTGCAAACTTAGATTCCAAGCGTGTAGCACGGACTGGGTCTTTAATAAAATGTGCTAGATAAGTAGAATCATAAATAAGCCCCGCATTTGATAAATCAGGGGGTAATACACCGCCTTCACCTACTGGCTGCAAAGTCTTTGGATTTCTTATATTGAGATCTGCATCTGGTTGTGAATTAAGAGTATGACAACTTGTACATTGTGCTGCAAATACACTTTTACCATTCTCAACATCACCATTTGCTACATCTATATTACCAAGCTTTTCTAAGTCTTTAAAAGCATAATCACTAGCCGCAGTAGGCGGGTGCATTGCATGGTGTGCTAAAGGCTCAACGCCATAATACATAACGCCTATAATAAAGGCAACTATAATAAATATCTTAAACTCTCTCATTATTCACCGCCTTTTTTATTTTCTGCCATAGTTACCATAGGCAATACGATAAAAAGCAACACAAGGAAGCTAACAGAGGCAACTAAGCCAATGTATTTTGCATTACCATCTGGTGGTAACTTCCCATACACAGTAAGCACTATCAAGTCAATGATAAGTAACACAAAGAATATAAGGAATCCGGGTCGCTTATGTGCAGGTTTTACAACATTACTTCTATCAAGCCAAGGAAGTAGCAAGAATACAACTTGTGCGATACCAAAGAATACTAAGCCAAGATTCGCACTAAAGAAGATACCACGCAATACTTCATAACTCCATAAGAAATACCACTCTGGATAAATGTGGGCTGGTGTTGCCAACTGATTTGCACGCTCAAAGTTAATAGGATCCATAGCAAAATCAAAATGATAACAAGCTAGGGCAAAGAATAGAATCATAAATAGCGATATGATAAAAATATCCTTACATAAGAAATCAGGCCAAAAGCGGATAACTTTAGCTTCTTTCTTATTTCCTGCCATGTATTTTTCTGCTTCTGCCTCAAAGTCGATTTCTTCACCCTCTTGATTATTAACATGCGGTTTTCTCAACGCATAAAAGTGCATAGCAATAGCACCCATAATAACTACTGGCAATAAAAACACATGTAACATAAAGAATCTTGTAAGTGTAGAATCTGCCACAACATAGTTACCACGCACCCATTCTACAACATCGCTACCAATTAAAGGGATACCACCAAAAAGATTTGTAATAACCGCAGCCGCCCAATAGCTCATCTGTCCCCATGGAAGCATATAACCACTAAACGCTTCAGCAGAAAAGATAACAAAAAGCACCATACCGCTAATCCAAATCATCTCACGACCATTCTTATAAGAGCCATAATAAATAGCCACAAACATGTGAATGTAAATAATCACAAATACCATACTAGCCGCAACAGCATGTATATGTCGCCATAGCCAGCCAAATGCAACTTCCTGCATAATCGTATAATTTACAGAATCATAGGCAAGATTCTCATCAGGCTTATAATACATAAGCAAGAAGATTCCACTTACAACAAGCAGGGTAAAAAGTGCGGTTAAAACCACACCCATAGCCCATAGCCAGTTAATATTTTTTGGAATCCAATATTTTGTCATCATTACTTCAATAAGCTTATTAGTCCCAAGTCTTTGGTCAAACCAATCAGCTAGATTTTTCGCTTTTTTTACTTGTGCCATACATTCTCCTTACGCATTACCTGAAGCTTTAAGCATTGCTTCATACTCTGTGCCACTCTCACCTAATATTAAAGTCGTATCGCCTTTAATCGCAAAAGGAGGAATGTCAAAAGGTCTAGGTGGCGGTGTCCCCTCGATATTCACACCATCACCGGTAAATTGTCCGCCATGGCATGGGCAATGGAAGATATTCTCATTTGCTTTCCAGTTTGGAATGCAGCCCAAATGCGTGCAAATCTTAATACCTATGCAATAATACTCACCAGCTAACTCAAAATCCCTAGCAGGTGAAACCTCATCGCCAGACTTCTTTTTCATAATATATACAGGCTTACCACGCCATTGTGTATCGCGTATCTCACCCTCTTGCATACCCGCAACATCAACGGTGGTAAAACCAGCTGAAACTACGCTAGGTAATGGATCCCAAGTTTTTTTCATAGCAACAAGTGCAGCGATAGCACCAGCACCAGCTACACCGCCAAGTGCCATGCCAAGAAAATCTCGCCTTTTCACATCAGCCATTATCTTCTCCTTCAAAGAAATAAACAAATCTCAAATTCTTGCCTTTGCGTAGAAAAAACGCAAAAAAACTCTAATATTCTAATAAAAAAACACTTAAAGCAATATTATATTCGCATACTTATTTGAGAAAAATTGTTAAAATGGTATATTTCTTAACTTAAAATCATTTTCATTATTTATTACAATAAAGGATTTACATGCAAAAGATTACACAAAAGACTCTAGATTCTATATTTACATTTTTACAAAATGAAGTTAGCAATCGTGGCTTTAAGCAAGTAGTTATTGGGCTTAGTGGTGGTATTGATAGTGCGGTTGTTACGCTTTTATGTCATAAGGCTTTGTGTGGTAATGCTAAGGCTTTGCTTATGCCCTCAACAAGTTCTAGCAAGGAAAGCATTGAAGATTCTATACTTTTGTGTGAATCTTTTAAGATAGATTATGCCATTTTGCCAATTAAAGATTTTGATTCTCTTTTTTGCAATCTTTATAAGGATCACACAAGGCTATCTCGTGGTAATTTCTGCTCGAGAATGCGTATGGCAACACTCTATCATATCGCACAAATGGAGCAAAGATTAGTCATAGGCACAAGCAATAAAACAGAGATTATGCTAGGCTATGGCACGATATTTGGCGACTTAGCTTGTGCGATAAATCCAATAGGCAATCTCTATAAAACACAAATCTATATGTTAGCAAAACTCTTAGAGATTCCAAAGCAAATTATAGATAAAGCCCCGAGTGCTGACCTATATGCAGGGCAAACAGATGAAAATGAGCTAGGATATAGCTATGATGAAATAGACCCATTTTTAGAATCTTATGAAAAAGCTAAGGGGGATATAACAAAGCTCACACAATATAATAAAGACATGATTACTTCTTTACATAAACGCATACAAAATAATGCTTTTAAACAAAACATGCCTATGATTTTTATGGATTTAGAGTATTGATTATCGATACAAATATATGTTAAACTTATAAACACACTCTATAAAATTTTTAGATGATATTTCAGGTGATTTAAAACATGATGGGCGAGATTAATCTTTGCTTGACTTATTGTCTTTTGATGTATGGTATTGCAATTTAGTGTGGGAGATAAATATAAATCTAAATAAAAAGATTAGCTGATGTTTTGCTAGTATCTAGTATATTGCGTGTATTATCGCTTACTGCATGTGGAAATAGATCCAATACGCCAAAATGTGTTGATAAAGATGTGTAAGAAGAAGTTGCAAATTTCATGAAAGAAAAAACAAAACAAGAAATCATAAGAAACCATGTAGCCAAAATTGATAAACATGAGGATATGGGGTTATCTAGTGAGGCAAGAAAGATAATGGAATTATTTCTTAAAGAAACAAGTGTGAAACTTGAAAAAATTATGACCGAAAAAACAGATAATGAAAGAAAAAGAATTATATGTAGTGCAAATGCACATATAAACACACCAAGAGAAGTGGCTGAAAGGGTTTTTATTTTGGGTAGGAAATACGATTTGCTGCAATACCCTGAACCTGGAGAAAAAATGACAGATACGAATTTTGAAAAACTCATAACAAAACGATATGGTAGTAAATCAGCTTTTAATAGAGAAGTGAATGATGAATTAGATGCAATAATGTATGAATTAAAAGAATTGGTAACAATAATAGAATACATAGCGCAAAGAACAGATGATGGCAAGTTAATCGTAAATATTGAAGATTAAACCACAAATAACAGCTTGTTACATTATTGTAGCAAAATTACAATAAAAAATACTTCTTGGGCCTACTACAAAATCTAAATTTATTGGAAACATCACTGTTTCAATGTATTAATCATGTGTTTAGAAACTAAAAATTGAAAATGATAGATATAATCTCCTAAAAACAAAGAGAGAATTTTTTAAAATGCTATTCTCAACAAAAAAATGCTACAATCTTAAAATCATTTTTTCTTAAGGAATTTAATGCGAACACATTATAACACAGCGTTAAGCACAGATGATATTGGTAAAGAGGTTACACTATGCGGTTGGTGTAATAGCTATCGTGATCATGGTGGTGTTGTCTTTATTGATTTGCGTGATAAAAGCGGTATTATACAGCTTGTAGCAGACCCAAGTAGCAAGGCTCACGCGATAGCTTCAAGTGTGCGTGATGAATATGTTTTATTAGCAAAAGGCAGGATACGGGCTAGAGGCGAGGGCTTAGTCAATCCAAAGTTAAAAACAGGTGCAATAGAAGTCGTGCTAGACACTCTCACTATTGAAAACAAGGCACAAACAACACCCATCATCATAGGTGATGAAAGCGTAAATGAAGAGTTGCGATTAAAATATCGCTACCTTGATTTGCGTAGTCAAAAAAGCCTTGATATTTTTAAATTGCGTGCAAAAATCGCAAGTGTTACGCGTAATTTTTTAGAATCTCATGGCTTTTTAGAGGTCGAAACACCCATACTCACAAAGGCAACGCCAGAGGGTGCGAGGGATTATCTTGTGCCAAGTCGTGTGCATGATGGCTCTTTTTATGCGCTTCCACAAAGCCCGCAGTTATTCAAGCAATTACTTATGATGAGTGGCTTTGAGAGATATTATCAAATAGCAAAATGCTTTAGAGATGAAGATTTGCGTGCTGATAGGCAGCCAGAGTTTAGTCAAATCGATGTTGAGATGAGTTTCTGTGAAGAAAAAGATGTCATGCAAATCGCAGAAGATTTAATCCTTGAGATTTTTAAAGCATGTGGCAAGAGTATTTCCTATGAGATTCCGCATTTAGACTATATCGACGCGATGGAGTGCTATGGGAGTGATAAGCCTGATTTGCGTTTTGATATGCCTTTGGTTGAAGTGGCTGATTTATTTGTTAGCTCAAATAATGATATATTTAAAGAGATAGCCCTTGACACAAAGGCTAATCGCATAAAAGCCCTATGTGTGCGTGATGGAGATTCTAAATTTAGTCGCAAAAGTCTTGCTGATTTAGAGAAATTTGTGCGTAATTTTGGTGCAAAAGGATTAGCTTATATCCAAGTAAAAGAAGAGTGCAAAAGCTTTGATAGAGAAAGCATTGATGAGAGTTTGAAAGGACCGCTTATTAAATTTCTTACAGAAGATTCTATAAAGGCTTTGTTGCAAAGAGTTGGTGCGAAAAAGGGTGATATTATCTTCTTTGGGGCTGGAGAGAAGCATGTCGTTTGGGATTATATGGGGCGATTAAGACTTGAGGTCGCAAGTCAGCTTAATCTCATTTGCGCTGATAAATTAAGCTTTGTGTGGGTTGTAAATTTCCCTATGTTTGAGAAAACTAATGAGGGTATTAAAGCACTTCATCACCCATTTACAATGCCAAAAAATATCGATGAAAATGATATAGAATCTATACAATCAATCGCCTATGACATAGTCCTAAACGGCGTGGAATTAGGCGGTGGTAGCATAAGAATCCATAAAAGCGAGATTCAGAGCAAAATCTTTGACTTACTACAAATAAGCAAAGAAGAAGCGACTGAAAAGTTTGGATTCTTACTTGAAGCATTACAATATGGCACACCGCCACATGGCGGTTTTGCAATCGGCTTTGATAGGCTTGTAATGCTTTTAAGCGGTGTGACAAGCATTAGAGAAGTCATTGCCTTTCCAAAAACACAAAAGGCAAGCTGTCTTTTAATGGAAGCACCAAGCAGTGTTACAACATCGCAATTAAACGAATTGCATATTAAACTTCAACATTAATTAAGGAGAAATTCATGAAGAAATTGTTTTTAATCATCGGCGCACCGGGCAGCGGTAAGACAACTGACGCACAAAGAATCGCAGAATCTAATGCGAAAATCGCACATTATTCCACAGGTGATTTATTGCGTGCAGAAGTGGCTAGTGGCAGTGAGCAGGGCAAACTCATTGAGAGTTTCACATCAGCAGGGAATCTCGTCCCGCTTGATATTGTGGTGCAAACTATTGTTGGTGCGATAAATAATTCGCCAAAAGATATTATTTTGATTGATGGCTATCCGCGTAGTGTCGAACAAATGCTTGAGCTTGACAAGGTGTTAAAGCAGGATTCTAAAGTGCAGCTTGTCAATGTGATTGAAGTGCAAGTAAGCGAAGAAGTGGCAAAAGATAGGGTGCTTGGTCGTGCAAGGGGTGCTGATGATAATGCTGAGGTATTTAAAAATCGTATGCGTGTGTATCTAGAGCCTTTGAAAGAAATTCAAGACTTTTATACAAAAAATGGAATCTTGCATGTGATAGATGGCGAACGAAGCATTGAGGTTATTGTTGCTGATATGCGCGAGTTTATAGAATCTAGGATGTAGTTTTCTGTTATATTGAGCCTTTGAAAAGGAGAAATACCTTTTTAGAATCTAAAGTCAATCAAAGCACACAATGGAAGAGCGTTTCTACATATATTGCAATTAGGCATTTGCAGATTGATAAAAAGGGGAGGTTTTGGAGAAAGGCTACTAAGAGATATTTTTGCAAAGGAGAGAAATATTAGCCTTGTGTATAAGGACGGAGACCAAGGAGATTGGGATATACAAAAAGTGGAAGTAAAAACAAGTAGCCTTGATGTGAATAAGAAATTCCAAAACGAACATATTAAACAGACTGATTTATGCGATTATATTTGCTTTATAGGCGTTGCACCTAATAGCATTTATATGAGACTTGAAAAAATAGATGAAATTGACTTTACCAAACTACACAATAGGGGTGCAAGAGACACTGGGGCTGGATATAAATGGGATTTTAAAGCAGACGAGATGACAGAAATTTTCACGCGTGAAGATGTTGTGAATCTTTTTTATGACAAAATGGGGATAGATAAGAAAAAGATTAAACAAAAACTTAGCAACACAAGATAAAGTGTTACTAACTTTTTGCTTAAACATAAATTTGAAAGGAAAAGAAAATGGCAAAGAATGACTTAATCGGTGGTGCGTTATGGGACGCATATTCAAACAAAGTAAGTGAGAGAATGGACAATCCCACGCATTTAGGCGTTTTGACACAAAAGGACGCTGATGAAAAGGGAGCAAAACTCATCGTGGCAGACTATGGCGCGGAAGCGTGTGGCGATGCGGTGCGGCTGTATTGGCTTGTGGATTCTAATGACACAATCATTGATGCAAAATTTAAAAGCTTTGGCTGTGGGACGGCGATTGCAAGTAGTGATATGATGGTGGAACTCTGCCTTGGCAAAAAGGTGCAAGACGCGGTAAAAATCACCAACCTTGATGTAGAGCACGCCTTGCGTGATGACCCAGACACCCCAGCAGTCCCGGGGCAGAAAATGCACTGCTCTGTTATGGCGTATGATGTGATTAAAAAGGCGGCTGGAATCTATCTAGGCAAGGACGCAGCGGACTTTGAGAGTGAAATCATCGTGTGTGAATGTGCGAGGGTAAGCTTATCTACGATTAAAGAAGTCATCAGGCTAAATGATTTAAAAAGTGTAGAAGACATCACAAACTACACAAAAGCAGGGGCATTTTGTAAAAGCTGCATTAAGCCGGGCGGACACGAAAAGAGAGAGTATTACCTTGTGGATATTTTGCGTGAAGTGCGAGAACAAATGGACAAAGAAAGTCTAAAAAATGTCGCACAAAAAAGTGTAGAAGGGAATCTCGCATTTGCAGAAATGACAATGGTGCAAAAAGTCAAAAGCATTGATAAAATTATTGATGAAAATATCCGCCCTATGCTTATGATGGACGGGGGTGATATGGAAATTTTAGACATTAAAGATACAAGTGATGGATTTATTGATGTGTATATTCGTTATCTTGGAGCTTGCAGTGGGTGTGCAAGCGGAGCTACAGGCACACTCTATGCCATAGAATCTGTGTTGCAAGAACAGCTAGATTCTAAAATTAGAGTATTGCCGATATGATAGGCTAGAATCTAAGCGGGGCTTTTGCTTTGCTGGGATTCTAAAACACATAATTTATAAATTTATTTGATTAAGTTTCTACAAAATATACAAAACGAGTTAAAACTATAACAACAAAATTGCAAAGGAAAAAATATGAAAAAGTATGTAATGTGTTTTATCGCATATTTTGCCCTAATTAGTGTTATAAATGCTCAAACGCTTACTTTTTTAGAGCTTAATCCACAATATAAACCATACATGGAACATGCGGTATTGCAAAATTACATGCAAGATTCTGTGTTATTAAAGCAGTTAAAACACAAATGGAAAAGGCGTAAGGACTTGCGTATCCGTGTATTTGGAGATTCCCATGTTGCAAGTGATTTTATCACAAATGAGTTGCGAAGTATATTGGGAAATATTAATGCCATAGGTTTTACCTATCCGTTTATGCCCTCATATCATCAAACTTTGCTTTTAGAATACCAAAATGATGGCTTTTTAGTGCTAGATTCAAGAAAACCTAGCGATTATACAGACTATCCTATGGGCGGTGTGATAGCCTACCCAGAATCTTTACCAGCAAGTATCAAGCTTAGCATAAATCCAAAGCAAATCCGTGCTTGGAATAATAACTTTATCGCACAAATTGTATTTAAAAATAATGACACAAAAGAGGCATTAAGGATAGAAGATGCAGATTCTAAAAGTCATATATTGCGTGCAGATAAAAATGATACTTGGGAGATTGCGAATCTAAAGCTTAGATTTCCTATCACTATTCATGCTTTAAGCAAAGAGGTAAAACTTGGGGGTTATTTTATCTATAAGGAAAAAGAGAGTAATATTATCGAGCATTTGGGGATTAATGGGGTGCGTTCTGATATTTGGAAAAAGTGGAATAAAGAGATTCTAGAAAAAGAATTACAAGTGCTTGATTATGACATTATCATGCTTTGTTATGGATCAAATGATGCAATGTATAATGTGCTAAAAGAAGATCGCTTTATTGAAAATTATAGAGAGTTTATATCTATGCTAAAGAAATATAATCCAAATGCAATTATTATTTTAATGTCGCCGCCGCCGGTATTACTCCCTGTTGATGCCTCAAAAAAGCGATATAAGAGTGCAAAAACCTTTATGCCGGTAAAAGAGGCGATACTAAAGGTTGCAAAGCTAGAGAATATCATGCTATTTGACATTGATGAATTTATTGAAAAAAATGGCACAAAACCCGCATGGACAGAGCTTAATCTATCAAAACAAGATGTGCATTTAACTCCGCAAGGCTACAAACTCATCGCACATGGAATCTATCAAGCCTTAATCAATACAATAAAAGCAAATTAGGCATAATATAAGGAAATATAATGCAGCACATTGACTATGATATACAAGCCATTATATCACAACCACACATGACAAAGCCGCTAGAAAGATTCAGTAATATCTTGCTTCAATGGGCAAAGATTCATAATCTAACCGCTATAAAAGATTCTAAAGAGCTATATCATCAAATAGCAGATAGCTTGCTTCCCATATCGTTTTTAAAGCCATTTCACACCTGCATTGATATAGGAGTGGGGCTGGATTCCCTGCTTTGATTCTTGCGTGTTATTATACTGATAGCAAGTTTTATCTATTAGAGCCGCGTAAGAAAAGAGTATCATTTTTAGAAAATGCGATTATTAGCATGGGCTTATCACATGTCAAAGTGATTGCAGATTACTCATATAATATCAAGGATATAAAAGGGGATTTAATCACCTCTCGTGCAGTGTGTAGAAGTGATACTTTAGTGCGTGATAGCAGACATTTATTAGAATCTAGCGGACATTATCTGCTTTACAAAGGCACAAATACTGCAAATGAAAAAGATTTATTAGATGATATGCAAACACAAGTCTTTACAAACACCAATCGTGCGTATATTTATGCAAGTTTTGTTTGAGATTCTAAACTTGAGTTATGGCTATTTCTAAGTTGTATTTTAAGTAAATTTTATTTGCCTTCTAAGCTAAAACAAGTTTGAAATACTGCAATATCCCAAATGGATATCGCACCACATATAGATTCCAGAATCTACAAACAGGGATTAAATCACGCCTTGATCAATCATCGCTCCAGCAACCTTTCTAAATCCTGCGATATTCGCACCAAGCACAAGGTTTGTAGGATCGCCAAACTCTTTTGCTGTCTCACTCGCATTTGTAAAAATGCTTTCCATAATTTTATGCAAATGAGAATCCACCACTTCAAAACTCCACGGATTCATACTTGCATTTTGTGCCATTTCTAGCCCACTCACTGCCACACCACCAGCATTTGCAGCCTTGCCCGGTCCGTAGCAGATTTTCGCGTTGATAAATTGATGCACCGCCTCAATAGTTGAAGGCATATTTGCCCCTTCACTCACGCATTTGCAACCATTAGCAAGGAGAATCTTAGCGTCATTGCCATTAAGCTCATTTTGTGTCGCACTTGGGAATGCCGCAAAGCAAGGCACAGCCCACACCGGATTGCTATCTTTTGGATACTCGCTAATCGGCGTATAAACCGCTTGTGGTCGCTCTTTGGCATACTCGCTTAAAGAAGCTCTTCTTACTTCCTTAATCTCTTTTAGCAATGCCAAATCAATGCCATCTTTATCATAAATCATACCTTGAGAATCGCTTGCCGTTACGGGCTTTGCCCCAAGCTGATAGAGCTTTTCAATCGTATAAATTGCTACATTTCCAGCACCAGATACGCTACAAATTTTACCCTCTAAGCTCTCGCCTCGTGCTTTTAGCATTTCTTGTGCAAAATACACACAGCCATAGCCTGTGGCTTCCGTCCTTACAAGGCTTCCACCCCACGGAATCGCCTTGCCTGTAAGCACACCCTCAAAGCAATTTGTGAGCTTTCTATATTGCCCAAAGAGATAGCCTATCTCTCGCCCACCTACGCCAATATCACCCGCTGGGACATCGGTAGTCGCACCGATATGGCGATACAGCTCATTCATAAAGCTTTGACAAAACCGCATAATTTCACCTTCGCTTTTACCCTTTGGATCAAAGTCGCTTCCGCCCTTACCGCCGCCCATAGCAAGTGTTGTAAGGGAGTTTTTTAGAATCTGCTCAAAGCCCAAAAATTTAATCACGCCATCATTCACACTTGGGTGGAATCTTAGCCCACCTTTGTATGGTCCAATAGCGGAGTTAAACTCAATGCGGTAGGCACGATTTGTCTGAATCTTGCCCTTATCATCAACCCAACTTACACGAAAATGAATCTCTCTATCAGGAATCGTAAGACGCTCAAGTATGGCATAAGATTCATATCTCTTATCCTTTTGAAGTGCCGGCTCTAGGGACTCAAAAACTTCCTCCACAGCTTGATGAAAAAGCGTCTGTGAAGGATATTGCTCTTTTAATTTGTTGAGAACATTACTTGCGTATGACATAATATCTCCTTTATTTATTAATAAAATATGCTTACCACATTTTAATTATAACTAGCTAGAACTTAATAAAAACTAAAATTACAACTTTAATATAACTTTTCTTACAAATTAACGGAATATCTATTTTACAAAGTTATGAAAATGCCTATATATAGTCGTTTGTGAAATATTGCAGAATAATTATTTGGTGTGAATATTTTTCACATTTTGTTTTTATTGTGTTGATTTTTGAAATAAGGAAGTTAATACAAGTTATTAATTTTTATTAACGAAAGAATAATGCAATAAAAACTTTTTCAAAGTGCGTGCATATCTTCTGCCTGAACGAATAGGGTGTAGTTTGCTAATTAAAGCAGGTATTATCCACATAACCTTTAAATATCTATTTGCAGTAGAGTTTGTAGATGATGTGATAAAGCTGCAATATATTGCATTACGCGCAGTAACTATTGGATGCTGTTCTGGATTGACTGCCATTTGCGTAAAATCAACACCATCAAAATTTACAATATTATGTTTTTTATTGAGAATACTCCAAATACTTTGATCATGCCTATTTTCTATAAAGCTTTCATCATTGGGTATAGGGCTTGGACTATCATCAACAAGTTCAAAATGATGATAAAAGACATTGAGCCACTCTTGCATGATGGCTTGTGTTCTCTGTGTTTTGCATAGCATGACAAGACCACTAGCAATCTGTCTTGTATCTGTATAATGTTTGTCATTTAGAACGCCAAAATGCTGAAATACACTTGCTTTTGTCCATACTTTTTCGATGTGATGTCCACCCACCATTACCCCCATAATCTCATTTTTTCTTATCTCATCTATCATCTCTTGTAGTCGCTTTCTGCCCTCAATCTGAAATTCGCAACCTATATCAATATAGAATAAAACATCACCTTCATTCATTTGTTGTAGAGTTTGTAAGATAATCTGTGGTTTCCAGCACCAGTAGCCAAAGCCTCTGGTTTCCCCCCCCCCCCGTTTATACACGCTTGATTACTCATGGCGTCTCTAAACTCTTTATCTAAATTTGTCTCATTGTATAAGAAAATATAGTCAAAAACTTGCATAGCTTTTGCTTGCTGATAGAATCTTAAAGCTGATAAACAAAGTCTTGTATCAGCAAATGAGCATAAATATACTTTTGACATAAAATCCCCTAAATGCGGTTTGTCGTATTATATCACAAGTTATATAGAGACACCTTATATCACCATAAATATTTTGCCCCAAGAGTAAGCAAATGCAACTGCCCAAAACCATCATGAGAGACTATAAAGCTTTTTCTATTATCTTTTAGTGCAAGTGAATAAGCCAAACCTAAATCTAGCCTATCATCTAAGAATCTTTTCCTAAAGCCTAAGCCAAACATATACGCATTTGCATCAGGTATGCCAAACTTACCTTGTGGGGCGGGTGTCTCATCATAGGCGATACTTCCCATAATCTTATAAGATTCCCCAAAATATGTATATCCCAAGCGATACGCATTAGAATCTTTCCAGCCATTTCCATACGCCACTGCAGAATAGTCAGCCGCATCCAGCATTTCATCAGGTTTAATTTGTCCAGAAGCAAGATTACCAACATTTAGATTTGACATATCAAACACTTGATTTGCATAGCCAAACTCAAAGATTTTAGCTTTGCCCCAAAGCGTATGCTCCCACACAAACTCTACTCTATGATTCCCAAAATCTTGCGATAAGGCGACATTTATAATAGGTGGCAAATCAGTAGCAAGTGTCAAATCCGCATTCATACCGATATAGCCCTCAACCTTTGTGCTACCTATGATAGGAATATCTACACCTTGATAGATATAAGACTTCGCCGAGAGTTTGCCCTGCATATCCCAATGCACATTAGAGCGATAGGTAACCGCTAGTCTTAGATTCTGAAACATATTATTTTCAAGCTTTGCAAATGGTTGTAAAGTCGCTGCAAGATTATAGCCAAATCCCCACGAACTCGCATTTGAGACCTGCTCCACTCTTGTCGTGCCATAGCTATGAATATTACCAAGAGCTCCCATATTTACATCTTGTTTTATTGGCACAAAAAGCGTATTAGAAAAATCACCGAAGGCATAAATCGCCCTTACACCAGCACCAAAGGCAAAAATATTATCATAAGCTATAGATACAACAGGATTAAACTCCATCATAGCAATACTTACATCTTTTAGGAATCCACCACCGACACCATCCCACTGCATAGCAAGACCAGAAGGTGTAGTAAATGAAAAGCCAAAGTTTGTTTTCATGCCCAATGGTAACTCATAGGCACGAGATTTTAAAAAGAATTTTGGCACAGGTTGCAAGGTTGTAGTCGCATATCCACCAACCCTTGCAGCACCGCAAGGCACACCGTGTTCTGCTTTATTATTTACCTTATTTGAATGTCCATCTTTTTCACAGAAATGCCCATTAGCCGCTAAGCTACTAAGACCAGATGCCTCAACATTTATCCCCATATCCCTATTTTCAGTATCAAATGAAAAGCTAGGGATATAAATAAGCGTCCCATTCGCCTCAAACTCCCACTTATCACTATCCCTACCTAAACTCATATTTGCAGGATTATAGTAGGTAGAATCTGCTCCATAAGCCCCAGCGATAAACGCTGAATTAAGTGCTGTGCCATTTAAACTTTGCTCTGTTAAACGAAAGCCAGAAGCCTGCATAGATTCTATACTTAAAGCCAACCCACAAATAACGCCCACTACTCTTTTATGTCTTAACATACATTCCTCCAAATTTTATACTTTCCTTAAAAAGAACCAGAAATTATAACAGCGTCCCATTCGCCTCAAACTCCCACTTATCACTATCCCTACCTAAACTCATATTTGCAGGATTATAGTAGGTAGAATCTGCTCCATAAGCCCCAGCGATAAACGCTGAATTAAGTGCTGTGCCATTTAAACTTTGCTCTGTTAAACGAAAGCCAGAAGCCTACATAGATTCTATACTTAAAGCCAACCCACAAATAACGCCCACTACTCTTTTATGTCTTAACATACATTCCTCCAAATTTTATACTTTCCTTAAAAAGAACCAGAAATTATAACATCGTTTTTTTTGTAAAGCACTGCTGTCAAAATAAGCATATTTCCTAGAAATCAAACTATATCAATACCTCAAGTCTCTAGCGAAGTAATGAAAGATTCTAAAAAGCCCTTAAGATTATTCTCCACCTTCAAATAGCTCTGTTGAGAGATAACGCTCACCTGTGTCATTTAGCATTGTAAGAATGTTTGCATTTGGATATTTTTTCGCCAACATCTTTGCTGCATACACATTTGCCCCACTTGATATGCCTACAAGTAAGCCTTCTTTTGAAGCAATAGTTCTTGCCATGCCAAATGCCTCTTCATTTGTTACTTGCAATATCTCATTGAAAATTTTTGTATCAAGGATTGAGGGCACAAATCCCGCACCAATGCCTTGAATCTTATGTGGAGCAGGCACACCACCACTTAGCACAGGGGAGCTTGCAGGTTCTACAGCTACAATATGTATATCTTTATATTTTTCTTTTAAAACACTGCCAATACCAGTTAGGCTACCACCAGTGCCAACACCTGCTACAAATATATCAATAGAAGTGTCTTTAAAAGATTCTAGAATCTCTTTTGCGGTTGTTTCCTTATGGATTGCTACATTTGCTTTATTGTCGAATTGATTAAGGCTTAAAGAGTTTTTATAAGTATTACGCAACTCTTCTGCACGCTCTAATGCACCTTTCATGCCTTTTTCTGGTGCGGTTAGCTCTATCTTTGCACCAAGTGCTGCCATAACCTTTCTTCTCTCAATACTCATTGAGCTTGGCATAACAATGATTAGTCGCAGTCCAAGAGACGCACATACACCCGCTAAGCCAACGCCCGTATTTCCGCTTGTAGCTTCAACAATCGTGGTATTTTGCGTGATTGTCCCTTGTTTCATGCCATCAAATATCATCGCCATAGCGATTCTATCTTTGATTGAACTATTAGGATTCATAAATTCGCATTTACCGAATATATTTGCCCCAAACTTTTGAGAAAGCTTATTCAACTTTATAACTGGTGTTTTGCCTATAAGTTCTGTTACATTTTGTGCTATCATGATAAAAACTCCACTTGTAGTGATATGCAACCACTAAATTCCCAATGTTATGTGCTAAGATTATAGCAACTTAAAGTTAATAATGTTTGCTTATGCAAGTATTAATTAAGTGTCAATTTAAGGAGACATCATGGGTATGGAAAATTTTGTGAAAGAATATGAAAACAATGTTGCAGAAAGAAGTAAGGAGGGTGTGCCACCACTAGCTTTAAATGTCGCACAGACAAAGCAGGTAATTGGGATTCTAAAAGGTAGTGATGAAACTAACAAGGCTTTTTGTAAAGATTTACTTGCTAATCGCATTAATCCGGGCGTTGATGATTCTGCAAGGCTTAAGGCAGAGTTTTTAGGCAATATCGCAAATGGCACAGAAAAATGCAGTGTAATAAATAGTATAGAAGCTACAAAGCTACTTGGCACAATGCTTGGCGGATATAATGTCCCCTATCTTGTTAAGCTTATAGAATCTAGTGATAGTGCGGTTGCAAAAGAAGCAGCAAATGCGCTTAAACATACGCTTTTAGTCTATGATACATTTGATACTATCGCAAATATGAGTAAGACAAACGCCCTTGCAAAAGAGATTATAGAATCTTGGGCGAATGCAGAGTGGTTTCTCTCAAAGCCGAAATTGCAAGATGAAATCAAACTTGTTGTATTAAAGATTGATGGCGAAACAAATACTGATGACTTAAGTCCCGCAAGTGATGCTTTTACGCGAAGTGATATTCCCTTGCATGCTAAAGCCATGCTAAAAAGTCGCATAGAAAACTATGAATCTCGCATAGAAAACATTAAAAAAATCGCAAAAGATAATAACGCAAGCGTAGTATATGTAGGCGATGTCGTAGGCACTGGAAGCAGTCGAAAATCTGCTTGCAACTCTATCGTATGGCATTTTGGCAATGAGATTCCTTATGTGCCAAATAAAAAGAGTGGTGGCTTTGTTATCGGCAGTATTATTGCCCCTATTTTCTTTGCGACATGTGAGGATAGCGGCTGTTTGCCTATCATTGCTAATGTGGATTCTTTAAAAGAAGGCGATGTTATTACACTAAAGCCTTATAGTGGTGAGATTCTAAAAGATTCTAAAGTGGTAAGCACATTTAGCTTAAGCCCTGTTACTATCATTGATGAAATCCGAGCAGGTGGGAGAATCCCCCTTATTATTGGAAGAGGCTTAACAAATAGGGCAAGAAAGTTTTTAGGCTTAGAAGAATCAAAAGAGTTTGCACAAGCAGAAAAACCACAGAAAAGCACAAAAGGCTACACTCTAGCGCAAAAAATGGTAGGTATCGCATGTGGCAAAGATGGGGTAAGACCGGGTGAGTATTGTGAACCAAAAGCAACAACGGTTGGCTCTCAAGATACCACCGGTGCGATGACAAGAGATGAGGTAAAAGAGTTGGCAAGTCTTAAATTTAGTGCTGATTTTGTTATGCAAAGCTTCTGTCATACTGCAGCTTATCCAAAACCAGCTGATGTAAGCTTGCAGGCTACTTTACCAGACTTTATGACAAGTCGCGGTGGTGTTGCCCTGCGTCCAAAAGATGGCGTTATTCACTCTTGGCTAAATAGATTCTGTTTGCCAGATACAGTTGGCACAGGTGGAGATTCTCACACTCGCTTTCCTATTGGGATAAGTTTCCCTGCGGGTAGTGGGCTTGTCGCATTTGCCGCAGTTACAGGGTCTATGCCGCTTAATATGCCAGAATCTGTTTTAGTGCGTTTTAAAGGGAAGCTAAATCCGGGCATTACGCTAAGAGATTTGGTGAATGCTATCCCTTATTATGCGATTAAGCAAGGGCTTTTAACCGTGCCAAAACAAAATAAGAAGAATATTTTTAGCGGTAGGATTCTAGAGATTGAGGGACTTGAAGATATTAAGGTGGAACAAGCCTTTGAGCTAAGCGATGCAAGTGCGGAGAGAAGTGCAGCAGCTTGCACCATTACGCTGAATAAAGAGCCTATTATTGAATATTTAGAATCTAATATTGCCCTTATTGATGCGATGATAAAAGATGGCTATGGCAGTGCAGAAACACTGAAAAGAAGAGCAGAGAAAATGCGAGAATGGATTAATAATCCTGTGCTATTAAGAGCGGATAAAGACGCGGAATATGCAGCAATTATTGAGATTGATTTAAATGAGATTAAAGATCCTATCCTTGCATGTCCTAATGACCCAGATGATGTAGCAACTTTGAGTGAGATTCTAGCTGATCCAAAACGACCAAAAAATATTGATGAAGTCTTTATTGGTAGCTGTATGACAAATATTGGACATTTTAGGGCGTTTGGTGAGATTATGAAAAATGAGGGGCAAAGCGTTACTAGAACTTGGCTTGTGCCACCGACAAAAATGGATTCTAAGCAGTTAAGCGATGAGGGATATTTCTCTCTCTTTGGTGCGGCGGGTGCTAGGATTGAAGTGCCGGGCTGTAGTCTTTGCATGGGGAATCAAGCTCGTGTAAAAGATAATGCAGTAGTATTCTCTACATCAACTAGAAACTTTGATAACCGCATGGGTAAAGGCGCACAAGTTTATCTAGGCAGTGCGGAGCTAGGGGCAGTATGTGCGAAGCTTGGTCGCTTACCAGAGCTTAAAGAGTATCTAGAAATTGTGCCACAAAAACTAGGCGAGAATACAAACAAAGTGTATAAATACTTAGAGTTTGATAAGATAAAAGATTTTGCTTTGTAAGGTATTTTGTTGTTTTGAAGTTTTGCGGGGTGTTGCAAGATTGCATACTCTGCCGCAAGGCTTTACATATTATTTATTCTGCATTTTTCTACTATACAAAGTTTTCTAGCGAGATGGGCTTAGAAAGCTTTGTTTGTGAAACCTTTTATTCTTAATAGAATCTAGTTTCTAGCTTACCAACCAAAAACTCTAACTTCCAATAAAGTTATAGCTATTTTCAAGCGTTATATTCGTTAAAAACTATGGGAATTCCATTGTTGAAAAATAAGGATATGAAATCTAAATTTGCATAGAGTAGTATAACATAAAAGGTTGCTGCCGTAATAGGCATATCCACCAATGACAAGTGTTATAATAACTGGGGCTTTATATATTGCATATAAAAACTATACAAGACTAATCTCATACATGTGAAGCAGTAGATAAAGATATATAAATGTATCAAACTGCAACCTATCTTACAAGACATACTATGCCTAAATATCTAGATTCCAATACTAAGGCTCACTTGCAAACAAGCTGTGCATATATCACTTTTTTAGCTCAATGCTAGATTGTGGTTTTTGTGCGTCACTTAATAGCTTTACATCTTTATTATTGTTGCTTTTAGATTGTCCAAGGAACATACCTTTCTTCTCAATCACAAGCTCATCTGATGTGATTGTGCCTTCCAATCTGCCATTTGCTAGAATCTCAATCGCCTTTGCCTCGACATTGCCTGTAATCTTGCCACTCACAATAACCTTTTGCGCGAAAACATCGCCTATAATAATTCCAGTTTTACCCACCATGACGGTATTTTTAGAGTGGATAACACCTTCAAACTCTCCATCTGTGTGAAAATGGCAATCTGTGTGTATCTCGCCTTTAAACTTCGTATTGACTGCAATTATTGTTGCAGCGCCTCCTGTTGTTTCCTTCCCATTAGATTGTTTATTATCTGAAGCAAAGAATGCCATGATATTCTCCTTTCTCTTTCAAAAATAAGGTCAAAATTTTGCATGTTCCAATGCACGAAATTCATAGGATCAATAGGTTGCCCTAAAAATCGTATTTCATAGTGCAAGTGGGGACCCGTACTAGCTCCTGAAGAGCCAGTAAGCGCCACCAGCTGCCCTTTTTTTACAAACTGCCCCCTTTGCACCTTAATATCATTTAAATGTGCATAATATGTCCTAAATCCAAATGAATGGGAAATCTTTACAAGTTTCCCATAACCACCATTTCCGCTACTACTCGCCCAATCTACAACACCATCAGCAGTTGCATATACAGGCGTATTCATTGGAGCTACCATATCAGCCCCAGTATGTATATGATAAATGTGTAAAATAGGGTGATAACGCTTCCCATAGGGAGCAGACAAACGATAGTCGATATTAATGGGGCTACCATTAGGGATAAATTTCATAATAAAAGTTTTTTGCAACGCAGTAATTGAAGCCGTATCCATTCTATCCAATAGATTTAGGTCAGCATTATCTAATAAGGCTATTGTATCTGTTAGATTTTTATTCGTGCCAACAACATTTTCTATATCTTCAAATCTATCGCCAACAAGGGCAATTTCCTCATCTTTTTCTTGCAATACTTCATTTAGCTTCTCGTTGTGTTGTTGCATACTTGCAAATTCACTCATAAGATGAGTATGTCTTAATTGCATATTATATATTTCTTTCCGTATCACAACAATACTGATATAGGCAAACAAGCCTAAAGTAAGTAAAAAGACGAATAAATACGCACCAACTTGGCGAAATATCATATCAACATTAATAAACTTCGATCCATTTAAATCTGTAATCATAATGACAAGACGCTTATTTGCATTCATCACATACCGCCTTGTTTTGCTTCTGCATATCGTTGTGATGTAATATTGCTTACAGAATCTTGCATATTGTTAGGATTGCGTGTAACTTTAGAATCTAATGATTCTTTTGTAATATTTAATCTTTCTTTTTGTTGCGAATTTCCTTCATCAAGGGCAAAATGAGAAGACATATCATTAAGCTTTGCAATATCGTTTAACGCCCACATAAGACTATGCATATCTATATTTGCATTTTTTTCAACATTAAAAATAGATTGAAAATTCTGCGTATCCCAATCAATAAAGGATAGTGTATCTAAACCTTGACTTAGGAATCTCACTTCATAATACAAGCTTGTATGATTTTTGCCCGGGCTTGAAGTCGTATAGCCTATAATATCACCCCTACTTACAAAATCGCCAACTTTTACCGCTATCCTATCAAGGTTTGTATAAGCACTACTAAAACCTAACACATGCGAAAGTCTTACGATATTGCCATATCCATATCTTTGATTGCCATCGCGTGTAGATTCTACCAAGCCATCAGCTGTTGCATACACCGGCTCACTTTTGCTTGTATAATAGTCATATCCTGTATTGCCACCATGCGTTTGGATTGCTGCATATTGCATATCAATTAACCCATAATCCCTTGCATTTCTCTTTGTTTTATGCTTCATTTCAAACATAGTGAGTGGATTGCCATTTGGGATAATCTGCAAGATGGTTGCTTTTTGTGTGTCTGGAAGTGCTTGCAAGTCTATATGACTAATCTTAGTTTTATCGTTGTTAAAAGAGTTAAAATTTACCATTTTTTCTAAATCTGCAACCCTATCACGCATAGCTTGCAACTCTTCTGTTTTGCTTTGTATATCATCTTGTAAAAAAGCATTTTGCTGATACATGTCTTGAAATGCTTGATAAGATTCTTGCTTTGCAGTGTTAATATCATCAAGCTGTTCTATAAAAGAAGACATGGCAAAATAGCCAAGCACAATCACTACGCACAATATAACGCCACCATACATGACGACTTTTTGCATAACCTTTGCCATTGTAAATTGCTTTGAACCATTTTCATCAACTATTGTAATGGTTAAAGTCTGCTTGATTTTGCCTGTATCTTCCATACTACCTACTACCCATCATAGCATTGCTTTCCATGCGTATCGCTAAACCACAGCAAAAACTGCTCCACAAGTGAAAAGCTTCCAAAAATTAAGTATTTGTTATCTTTGCGTAAAACTTTCTCTGATTCTATCAATTTTTTTGGCAATAAGTCAAGTTTAGTTTTATAAGGGCAAAAAAAGCTATAAGGTATAGACATGGAATCTAAAATATTTTCCATTTCTTTAAAATCTATTATGCGCGGATTTTCTACCATAAAAATTATTATTTCACTCATATATTCTTTAAAAATACTTAGAATTTCTCTAATCTCTTTGTCTTTATAGCTATTGTAAATAAGCACAAAGGGCATATTGTTAAAATATGATTTTGCAGCAGAAATAGCAGCATTTGCTGCCATAGTATTATGTCCTACATCAACGACAACATTTGGCAATATAGCATGGAATCTGCCGATAATGTCTAGCTTATTTTTCAGTAAAGGAATGTTGAGTTTTCTTAGCACAAGAGAAGCTAGAGCTAGATTCTCTAACAAAAAATATGGAATCTTATGTATATCACTATAAGTCTTTATCTCTTCTGTATGCAAATCCTCTTCACATAAATAAGTAATACTTTGTGGCAGGATACGCTTTAGCTCCGTATCATTGACATAAACACTGATATTTTTTATATTTTCTATGAGTTTTAACACCTCTTTTTCTTGAAAATGTGTAAAAATATCACCCTGTGCCGCACGAAGTTTTGTTAATGCGATAGATTCTAAGGTGTTACCTAGCATTTCTTTGTGATCAAGTCCTATGCGAGTAAAAATGCTTATATCATAGCGTAAAATAGAAGTGCTATCAAACTCACCGCCAACCCCGGCTTCCATCACAAGATAATCACAATCTTGCCCCAAAACAAGTGCTAAAAATGTAGCGTATTCAAAGTAACTAGCTTCTTGTATAAAAGAAAATTGCTGTAAAAAGTTATGCGCATCAAGTAATGCCTGAATGCTTACAATGCTATTGTTTGTATAGAATCTCTCTTTAAAATCAAATACATGCGGTGATGTAAAATGCAAAACTTTATATCCAGATTCTATAATGCTTTGTGTGATAAACCTCCCTGTGCTACCTTTGCCATTTGTGCCAATAATATGGATATTATAGCTATTTAAACGCAAATGAGGCTGTAACAATAAAAATAGCTTTTTTGCTCTTTTGGGATCAAAGACCGCATATTCTTGTGCTTTGGAATCCATGTATTGATATATCATTTTAGCCCTTTTGTTGTGCTATTTTTGCCAAAAAGTGTATTCTAGTATGTTTATGTAGGGATTGCCAAATAAGTATATAAGATTCCATTAATATCATATTAGAATCTATTTTTGCGATAAAGTTTATGATATTCACTCATTATACAAACACATCAATGACTTGTTCTTTATTTTCTTCTTCTGCAGTTTTGTTTGGTGTGGTATTGTCTTTTGTTTCTGTGTTAGCAACTTTTTCTTTTGCATCATTTGCTTTATTGCTTGTGGATTCGGTAGAATCGCCCTTTTGCTCAGCATCTATTTTTGTGGAATCTTGCTTTACAGAATCTTGTGCTGCAATTTTGTTTTCATTGCTACTAGTTTCCTTGTCGTCTGTATTATCAGCTTGAGTGTCAGTCTGTTTGTTTTGTGAATCTTGCTTAGTTTCATCTTTTGTGGACGTCTCTTTTGTAGATTCTGTTGCAGCACTCGTTGTTTCTGTGTTATCTTGCTTATTTGTGCTGCTATCATCTACTTTTACAACTACTTCTTCTTTAGAATCTTTTGCCTTAGTATCTTGTGTTGCTGTGCCTGCAGCATTCCCTTCTTCTTTGACTTCATTACTCAAACTTTTTTCGCTAGATTCTTTAGAGATATTAGAATCTTCTTTTGTAGATTCTATGCTGGTAGCATTCGTGCTATTATTAGGTTCTGTATTTTTAGATTTCGCAGTATCAGATTCCATTGTATTAGAATCGGTGCTAGATTGAGTATCATTTGGTGTAGCGATTGTATCTTCTGTATTTTTAGCATTAGATTCTGTGCTATCTTGCGGTGTAAGGCTTCCTGCTTTATTTGAATCCTGTGTTAATGTTTCATTATCTTGGCTTGTAGTTGCAGTATTTTGTACTGCAGATGAATCTTGTGCTGCAGAAACTGGTGAAACACTAGGCATAGCTTGCTGTTGTGCTATTTCTGCTAATGCACTTGCTAAGCTTGGGGTTGCTTGGGCTGCTTTGAGTCCTGCATTTACCTCTTTTTGCTGCAAACGCACATTACGCAAATTCTCCATAGATAGCCATCTGCTTTTATTAATCTTATCGATTTTTTCTTGTAGCTTTTGGACATTTTCTTCTATCTGTCTGCTTAAACGATTGATATTATCAGAAAATATATTGATAGAGTGTTCATCTCGCAAATTCAACGCACTCATATCCTTTTTCCCTAAATCAAGGATAATCCCATCTTTTGCGTAATCCATTGTAAAAACATTTTTATGATTCAGCGTTGCTTTACTTAAAATATCTTTAATTTGCTGTGTTGCCTCATAGCGTTGTTGCAACATTGTATCATCGACTGGCGCCCAAGCATCATTTTTCTCTGTTTTATAATTACTCTTTATATCTTTTGAAATGCTTTGCACATCGCTTAAGCTTTTTCTTGCAACCTGCAAGGCTTTCAGCGTATTTAGCATGTCATTTACTTGTGTATCATACGCTGGATCATCATCTGTGGCTACAATATCAGTGGTGGGAATCTCATCAATAATGCTAAAAGTCTTTTGTATGTCTGCAAACTTTAAAGAATCATTTGCTACTGGTATTTTTTGCAATATAATAGGCGCTCCATCTACATTGATAGCCATGAAAAACTCCATTTTTAAATTCTAAAGACTATCAAAGCAAAACTTATTCCTAAACTTTTAACACCTTGAATAAGCATACATCTTACTTTGCTCTAGTGTAGCGAGTTATGATATTGCGTTACATGAAAAGTTTCTGGTAGATACATCGCATCACTTATTTCATAAATAAGTTTATGAAAAGCTTGCATGACATCTTGACTATACTGAAAAGTTTCTCCATTGATAATAATACTGCCGTTTCTATCATAGAAATCGCCTAACTCTATGCTTGTAAGGATATTTTGATCCTTCTCATCAAGCTTGTAATAGATTACTATTTGCGGATATATATAAGTTTGTCTTGTGCTAGGCATAAGGTGTATAGATTCTAAAGTATGTAATGTCGGCGAATATTGATAAGGCTGAAGCACAAAGTGTAGTAAGCCACTATCACCCCTGCGACACCCTTGCATTAAAGCCTCTTTTGTAGGATAAACATAATGGGTCATATCAGCAATAGCACAAACTTCCATAATTACAGGCATGGTAGGCATAAGCACATTTTGCTTTGGTGCTTTTGTGGCATAATACTCCCAGCTTTCTGGCAAACCAGTTGTATGATTTTGCATTAAGGCTGGTGGCTCTTGTAAAACATGTGATTTTAGTGAAAAATCTGGTGCATAAGGTATCTCTGCATAAAGCACACCACTCCATATCGTAGCACTTGCAATCATGCATTTCAAAATATTTTTCATGTTTGTTCCTTTCTATAAAGTAATGCCCTTAGAATCTAGTTTCCTATGTATGTTGAGCATTAGGCAAAATATCTCTTTCATACTCTCAGCTAGAGATTTTACTGCGTTCAGTATAACAACCGCTAGATTCCATATAATCTCCAAAAAGCTTGACTTTAAACATAAGGTAGCATTTTTTAGAATTCACAATGAGACATTTTGCATTATGTTTAACACAATAGCAAACAGAGTTCATAATCGGCGATTATTGTAAAAATTGAATTTTACCATGTCCCTATCATACCGAATGAATAACACAATATTAATTATGATATATTTTCATAGTGCCTATATGCAATATTTATTTGACAAAAACTTGTTACAATAATGCAAAGTTTCTTAAAGGGGAAAATATGTTTGAACGCATTAATCAAATCATAAAAAATATTGAAAATATTCAAGATGAGATTACGATCGCATTAAATATGGCAAAGATTAGCCTTGAAGATTACATTATGATTAAACGCGGTAGTTTGGATATTCCAGAGCATTTAAATATGAGCTTGTTTGCAGCAGTTGATGAACAAGTTATGGCATTAAAAAAAGAAATTGATGTATTGAATAAATTGAAAAAAGAATGGTTCGTGTATTAATTATTATATTTTTCTAAAGTTCTTAATTTCGAAATAATGGAATAGTGGATTATTATGAAGCTCATAGAGATTCTATATTCACTACTTATTGCAAGCATACTTGCTTCAAGTGCTTGGTTTGCCTATTCTTTTTCTCTGCCAAATAATACAAGGGCAGCTCTCACTACGCTTTATGCGATAAAACATACAAGAATGTTATCTTTAATCGATCACTCAAAATTAGGTTACATAGGATTTGGCGATATTTATTCGTTTGCTCGTGTAGATTCTAAACGATTGTTGCAAAATAATGCACCTTTTTATTGGCAGTTACAATTTCATACAAGTGGGGTTTATACAAAAAATAGTCTGTCAATTTACAGGGATACGCCGCGTTTTGCAAATACGACTGACTTTGATAAGCGTCCCCTTGCAGGCGATATTGTCGCATTGCATATTGGCACGACACAATGTTTGAGCGGTTATAACAACACAAATATCACAGGATTTTGCAAGGATAATGCACTTTTTGATTTTAGACTGCATGAAAGCACAAGATTGCAAACTTTAACACTGCGATCCCCTACTACTTGTCAAGAAAGAGATACTTTTCGCTTCTACTTTGATGATTTTAGCAAAGTATTATGCGGACAGAGACTACATACACCAAATAGCTTACAAAGGATTCTTGTGGGCAATATGATGATATTTATTGAGCCAAAAACTGGATATGCTTTTTTGTAGTTTAATGCACCAATATTATGTCTAGTAAAATCTGCAAGGCTATTATTGTCTGATGATAACTTTTATGTGATAGATTCTATAAGGTCTTATTGATGTATTCATGGGTAAAATACAGGATTAGAATCTATTTTACATTAGCTAATCCTTATGTATGCATAATAATTAAGTATCCCTATCTTAATTTGTAAGTATGAAGTATTTATGATTTATGCTCAAAAAAACCTCTCTCAACCATCTCACCCCAATATTAAATATGTATTGACTATACTATGCGTTTCGTCCATAAATATAGGCATTAAGCAACATCATAGCAATCATTCACAAACTCTCTGCCACTCATATTGCCTTGTAGATTCATTATATACTTGTGCTTGATGGCATGAAGTTGTGCCTAAAGGTGGGAGTTGTGGAGATTCTAAAGGTTCTAGACTCGGTGGAGGGATAGGGCATACTCTGGGTGTGCATACAGGACGAACTTCATAGGCATTACTGCATATTGCTTCTACATTGCCATTTACACAAAGACAATCACATTTTGCATATAAGCAACTAAACACAAAGATACTGGATAATAATACTATTCTCATAAAAACCCCTTAAAATATCGATCTATAATAAGTATCAGGTGCAACAAACCAAAAATCCCATTTTATAATATTTTTTATAATGTCGAACATATAAAATGTTAGTTTGCTTAGTTGGCATAGTCTAAAAGCATTTCTATATCACTAAACGATAGATAACTAAGGCTTAGATTGTATTGTTGCATAACGTTAAAAAGATTGCGATTTGCTTCATTTGCGTTACTATCTATTGCGTTGATATAGGAAGTGGGTATAAATATGCCAATATTTTTAGCATGGATAGTGTGGGCTTGTCTTGCATGAGAGAGTGGGAGGAAGCCACAATATATTTGTATTTTGTTTTGCGATGAAGCAAGGCTTAGATTATTTTTTGTGTATATTTGTATGAGATTCTTATAAAAAGAGTGAAAAGTTTTAAAATCTTTTGTTATCTGTGGTAAAAAATTAGGTAAGTTATTCTGCGTTTGTGGTTTATTTTCCTGCATATTTTGTGTTTGATAAAATGGCTGCGTGATGAAATTTTGCACACCATATTGAATCTTTTTGCATAATCCATGGCTATTACGCAATGATATCTTTGACTCTAAAGCACAATAAATTTGAAGTTGTCTTAAAAAAGTAGAGTTTTTTTGCATATCTTTTAGAATCTCTAGGGCATTATAGGTGGTGAGTGGATGAGATAGTGTTGTATCGCCACTAATAATTGCTACATGAGAGATATTCAGGTATTCTAGTGATAAAAACGCACTTTGCAAGGATTCTGCGGTATGCAAGCTAGTCTTTATTGTTGGTATAAAATGGATATGCTTTCGCGTTTTAGTTTGTCTTACTAAATCCCGCAGTGTAGCAACAATGCTTAGAGAATCTGGATATGGCTTTGAGACCGGGTTTGATGGGATAAGAATATGTGTGATCGGCAAAGCATTGCATACCAAACACAAACAATCTGTATCTTGTGTGATATTTGTGGGTAGATACTCAAAAATCAAAATCTATTATTTTTGTCCAAAAGATGCAATGAGTGCTTCAATATCACTTTCACTCGCAACTTCATCATGGCTATCACCCGCAATATATGTAGCTGATGCCACGCGTTTAGAGTCATCACCCCTACCTTCAAAAAGAGAGTTCATATACTGGCTTAATGCACGCATTACATTGATAACGCGTTCTATCTTTTGTCTATGAATATCTTGATACTGCATAATATCCATAGCCTGCATACATGCGTCATTACAATCCATAGCAGAATTTTTAATATTATCATTCACCTTTGCAATCTCTTTTGTTTGCTCTAGCGAAGCGCCAAATGCCTTAATTTTAGGGAAGCTTTCAACAAGTGTAACAAGCATTTCTTCTTGGGCTTTGAGATACTCTTTGATTTTTTTAGAATCTTTTTCGATTGAAGTAGCAAGTGATCCGATATTATCAATTTGATCGAAAACTTCTGTCATTTTCACTTCAGAGTCTCTAGTTACATCATCAAGCTGATGAACGACTTTGTGCTCCTCTGTTGGTGGTGGTGGTGGCCATTTCTTATCGGCTTCTGGCTTATATGAGTTTGGATCTACAAACTCGGCTTTAATTTCTTCTTTTGTATCTTCTGTCTGCACATCATCTAAGCCTTCACCCAAAGAATCTGCGTCTTGTGCCATAAGAGAATCTAACTCTTCTTGTGTCATCAAAGCTCCTAAGTAAATTTAATATAATCTCTGCAATTATAACATATTTTTTACAATATATTCTTAACATTCAAAATGATTTTAGCACACTTGCATGTATAATTAAGAATAATTAAAAGATCGAACGAGATTCCATATCAGCAAATTAAACCCATCAACAAGCACAAAAATGAGAATCTTAAATGGCAATGAAATCATGACAGGCGGCAACATCATCATACCCATAGCCATAAGCACCGAAGCAATAACCATATCAATAACTAAAAATGGTAAATACAATAAAAAGCCGATTTGAAAAGCAGTTTTTAGCTCACTGATCATAAATGAGGGTAAGATAATACTAAGTGAAACCTTATCTATCAGGGCTTCAAATTGCTCTTTTGTCGTGATATTATCCATTTGTGGTGGCTCTTCATTGCGTATCTTATAAAATAGCGCAATATCGCTATGACGAGTATTCATAAGCATAAATTTTTTGAATGGACGCATGGTCTCTTCAAATGCTTCTTCATAGCCGATTTTTTCTTCCATATATGGCTTTATACCCACATTATAGGCATCTTTTATCACAGGTTCCATAATAAAAAAAGTAAGAATCATAGCAAGGCTAACTAATACTTGCGTTGGTGGGGATTGCTGTGTGCCTAATGCAGTGCGTAAAAATCCTAGCACGATTAAAATACGCGTAAAGCTAGTCATCATTAGCACAAGAGATGGGGCAAGTATTAAGAGAGTGAGTAATATGACAATATTTAGCGTAGTAACAAGCTGCGTTGGTGTGCTTGGTGGATTAATGCTTAAATCAACTGAAGGTATAGGCACTCCATTCAGCTTTAGCTGATTATCTGCTGGAGCGGCTAGTGCGGTATCTATAAAGCCGATAAATATAAAAATAAAAAAGCAAGATTTTAATATCTTAGATACTTTCACGCCACCCTCGTAATGTTTTAGTTGTTTTTAATTATCAGGTTAAAAAGCCAAATTGTAGCATAAAATCATGAAATTTACTCCATGCAGCTTGCATTCTATGGTTTGAGACTCTCTTTATTTTAATAGCCTTGCGTAATAGATTCTTATAATCAAATCAATTTTATAAGTTAGCTTATAAAACTATTAAGGATTATTTAATTTATGCTTAATATTTTTATAAAAAAAGTTTAAGGTTAGATTAAATAATGCTATAATTACAAGACTTTTTGCTGGGAGACTTTTATGCGTATTTTAGTTGTATATAGTAAGAAAGATGTGTTAGATAGCATATCAAGGGAGTTGGGTAAGAAAAACTATCAAGTTGATTTGGCACAAAATGTGAAAGATGGGGAATATCACATTAGTGTGCGTAGTTATGATATTGTGCTTGGTGGATGGCAGCTTTCAGATGGTGGGGCGCAAGATATTATATCTATTGTCAAGGGCAAATATCCAAAAGTTCCAGTCATTATACTTGGAGACAATGAGCCAAAGCACGAGGTCCAGTCTTTTAAATTTGGTGCCGATGATTATATAGCATATCCATTTGATAACGAAGTCTTATTAGCAAGGATTCAAGCCAGACTAAAGCTTACAGATTCTAATCTTATAGAGATTGGGGATATAGTCATTATCCCAGATGAAGAAAGGATAACATTTAAAGGTAAAGATATCGAAGTAAAAGGTAAGCCATTTGAAGTGCTTACGCATCTTGCACGACAAAGAGATCAAATCGTATCAAAAGATCAATTATTAAATGCGATTTGGGACGAGCCAGAGCTTGTAACGCCTAATGTTATTGAGGTAGCAATCAATCAAATACGACAAAGAATGGATAAGCCATTAAATATTAACACAATTGAGACGGTGAGAAGACGCGGCTATCGTTTTTGCTACCCGAAGAAATAAAATAATTGGCAATAATACAAAGTCGCAGAATGCCAAATTGCTAGATTTTGTGTCTATTTTGCTTGTCTTTCTCTGTGCTTTGTGTGAATTCTATAATCTCATTTCACTCGCTTATCTAGATGATTTTGGATTGCACCATTGTAAAACATTAAAAATCATTCACAACAAAGCTAAAGCCATGGCCTTCTAAGTCAAATATATCTCGCAGATTTGTGTTTTTGAGAATCTGGACTTCTATATTCTATTTCATATACATTACTCGGATTATCAAAGCGATCCATAACGAACTAATATATCGTATGCTCAATGTTTTTGATGTCATAGGATTCTACATGAAAATACGCATTACACTCAAAACCCTTGTGTCTTTTCTAGAATCTCATCTATTGCTTTTTTGCTATCAAAATCATCATAAAAGACTAAATCACTTTGTGTTGGGGCAACTAAGCCTTGCATAAATGCCATATTATCGACACCATCTTTATAATAGCCCTTACTATCTCTTAACCGCAAAATATCTACATTAACATTGAGATATACTTCAAGATAGTTAGTAAAATTCTCTCTATTAAACTTCCTTATAGATTCAAACATAGATATTGTAGCTAACACCACGATAAAGCCTTGTTCTACTAGCATTTTTGCTGTGCGGACATAATACATTGACATCTTTTCCCTGCCATCTTTACTATAATCTGTATTGCCTACACATTCACGCAAACTATCACCATCAAGAAAAATCGCCTTTGTATTATAAACTTCATTGATTTTTTGTATCAGTGCTTTTGCTAATGTGCTTTTCCCGCTGCCACTAAGTCCAGTAATAAATATTAGTCCGCTTTTTGTCATGCTAACCCCTTATAAAATCAATATCTAAATCGCTTTTAAAATCAATCTCACACCAATTCCCAAAAGTCTCTACCATATAAGCATTATGATAGGTATCAATGAGTAGCTGCAAAAAGCTTGTCATATACATGTTGTTAAAATCTTTAGAATCATATTCTGCATTCCTATCAAGATTCTCATAACACTCTATAACTTTTGCTAGAAAACTATGCGAGATTCTAAAAAGTCCAATGTATTGCCCTTCTATCTCGCTATAATCCTTTGGCTTTTTGCCTAATTCAATGATTTTTTCACCACAAAGCCTCAAAGTCTCTGCATCACTTAGCGGATCTTCAAATCTCAAACTCCAAAGCTTACGCCATGCTTTATCTACAACGATACCTAAGTCATAATCACATATCATAAGCTTTTTTACAATATCGCTAAAATACACAATATCTGCATAAGATACGAGTAAATCCTGCCTTTTCTCTACACATTCAAGTAAAAATTCCTTCGCACAAAAAAGCGTTGTAACCATATTTGTGTTTGCGTAGTTTTCATTTTTATAGAATCTTATATTTGTTAAACCTTTAGATTCTATATATTTTTGCAATACATCAAACTTATATCCACCAACAATGCAAACCTCTTCTATCCCCGCCTCAAACATTGCATTTAAAGCATAATCGATAATGCGTTTATCCTTGTAGCACACCATACATTTTGGCACATCTTGCGTAAGGGGCATTAGCCTTTGTCCAAATCCTGCTGCTAGAATGATTGCTTTCATTTTATGTCCTTATTATTAGAGTTTGTATAAAGTGCATTTTTCCATTTTTGAAAAACTTCGCTATTTTCCATGCCCCTCTCTCTTTCTATATGCCACATAATCCCAAAAATATTGTGAGATTTATGCTTAAAAGATTCAATGCTGTAATCTTTTGTATCGCTGCTTATTGCTAAGGCTATAAGCCCATCGCCTAACTCTGTAATAGCATAATTATGAAATGAATTTGTGATAAATCTTTGTGTAGTTTCTAGATTCTGTAAAAATTCGCCCTTGTCTATGCAATTTGAACGATTGAGTGAATTGTGATGGGTAGTCATATCGCTTAGATAACTCCTACCCCCTAATTCACTCAAAGCCTCCAAAGCCATAGCGCAATTGCTAGAATTTGTGGCTTTATTTGCGTACTCTGTTGGTGTAGATTCTAGTTTCTTTGTCTTGTTTTCTAAAACTTGCAACCCGCCTACTTTAATAGTAGATTCTAAATTCTCATTATCTTGCACCCCTACGCCCTGCACCCGCCCAAATGGTTGAGATTCTAAATTCTGTGTAACTTCATGCAACCCTACATGATTTTTACAAGGGGTAATCTGTGAGTTAAAATAATAAGCGATCATTTGTGCTCCATGACAGACCCCAAGCAAAGGGATAGAATCTTTTATACATAAATCTATAAGATTTGTCTCAAAAATATCTCTTTCCTTATTCAAAGGCGTATCATTACAAACGCTTAAATCATTCCCACCACTAAGGATAACCCCCGCAATATCAGGCAAATAAGGGGTAATATCTTGCTTATAACTTAAAGGCAACATAAGAAAATCATGCAAGTGCATCGCAAAAAACTGCCCCCAATCTATTGCTAAAGATTCTCTTATTTCATTATATTCTTTCATGCTATAAAGTCGCTGTGAAATCGCTATATATCTTTTTTTCATGCTTTACCTTAATTTATGGCATGGATTTATAAACAAATAATCTGTTCGCTTTGACAATCAATCATTATCCTTTCAGCTTTGCAATACTTTTGATACTGCTCTTCGCCTACGCCAATGACTGCTGGCATGTTTTGCTCTGAAGCCCTTATTGCCATGTGAGAGTTTGCCCCACCATAGCAAGTGATAAATCCAGCAATATTTTTTGTAAAAAGATAGTCAAAGCCCGGATCTGCTGCATAAATCAAAACGATTTTACCCTCTAAGTTAGAATCTGTATGCAAGGCTTTTAGTGCGGTGATTGACTTTTGTGTGATAAAGTTTGGCATGACCTGTTGTGTCTGAAAGGCAAAAATTTGCTCTTTTGTAGTGATTAAAGGTGGCAATTTAATCGCTAGTGTAAGATTATATTCTTCCTTATGACGAGAGATAGAATCTAAAAGCTTTTGCTTTGGGCTTTTTGAATACAGACTAGCATAAAGCGATAAAATATCATGTATATCAAGATGCGCCATATCCTCTTTTGAAATACCATAATGCTCCCCTAACTCGCCGATTAAAACAAGTGTATAAGATAAAAGCTTACTGAACTCAAACTTCGCATACTCCCTTCCCTCAATCGCAATTTTTAGAAAATGGAAAAATTCAGTAGAATCTATCTTTAATCCATGCTCTTTTAAGATTCTATCTAGCTTTTCTAGTCTATCTTTGCTTAGAGAAAATGGTATGTGTTGTGCTATCTCATGCAATTTATCAAGGTTAAAATACCGCTCAAAATCCGCATCATAACGCGGACTTAAAATATCATAACTACCTGCGCGCAAATGTCCGAATTTCTCTAAAAATGCGGCTTTGTTTTCTGCATTTAGATTCATGCTGCTTTCTGCTAGTTGCTTACTTATCGTATTTAGTGTATGTAAAAAAGCATTCTTTTCATCTTCGCTTAAAAAGCCAATGCTAACTAAAGAATTTAGCATTAAAACCGCTACAAAACCAGCCCTAGCAATACCTGCAAACGGCAATGTCCCAAGCCTTTTGCATTCCTGCAAACTCCAATAGATTTTATCGATTAAGGAATAATCAGAGTTTTTAATCTTAGTAAAGGAATCTTGCAATTTTGCTACTTTTTCTAAATCTTTTGTGTAATAGCCATTTTTTGTGTTAATAATTTGATTTGTAAGCTCTAATAAAGCAAACTCTAGTCTTTTTATCTCATTGCTATTAAAGCCATGATTAAGAAGTGTTGTAAGGCTATTTGGCGTATTAAAATCATAACATGAAAAGACTATTTCAAACTCCACTTTATCATGGAATTGTGGATTAGAATCTAGCCTTTGCAAGTAGTAATTGGCAAGTTTTGAAGCAATTTTAGAATCTAAATCTTTTGGTATAAATGAGTTAAAAGACGCCCTTACATCAATATAGGGGATACCCAAAAAAGAGTGCATAAGCGGGTGTGAATGCAAGGCTTTATAGCCATAATTATCCCTTTGATATGCCCAAATATTATCTGTTACAATCTCTTTATAAAGGCTTAGGGCTAATCGCTTAGGACGCAATCCAATGATTTCTGCTGGATTCCAATCAGGCATAACACCAAAAATAGCCCTATCGCCCAGCACATTTGGTGTCTTTTTAAGGAAACTTGTAAGCCTTTTTTGAAGTCTTGTTAGGGCATCTTGTGGCAATGCGTTAAAGAGATTGATATTTGATTTTACTAAAGGTCGCACTTGCAAGAGATAGAGTGTTTCATTATCATTTAATTTATTTTTAGAATCTTTGGTGCATTCTTGCATAGAATCTTTTTGCTTTATGCTATCTTGCTTTAAATCAAGTCGATTAGAAGTCTCTTTTATATCTTGTGAAAAAGGTTTTGCAAAAGCAAACTCAATATCAATGAAGTTATATTGCAAGAGAGATTCTAACTCTTGCATAAGAGAGATGATTTGTTTGAATCTTTTGTTGTTAGATTCTAGATTCTGCGCTAAATTTGGGTGGGCTGCGGGGTTTAGGGCGTAATTTTTAGAATCTAGATTCCGTAAAAATTCGCCCTTGTCTATACAATTTGAACGATTGGCTGAATCGGAGGGATAGTCATTATCGCTTAGATAACTCCTACCCTCTAATTCAGTCAAAGCCTCCAAAGCCATAGAGCAACTGCTAGAATTTGCGGTTTTGTTTGTGTGCTCTGTTGGTGTAGATTCTATATTCCCAGCCGCTTGGGTGGGTGCAGGGTGTAAGGGTGCAAAATTTATAGAATCCAGATTCTTGTCATATTGATCCTTTGAAAAAGGCGAAATATCCTTATTTGAATTTATTTTATCATTTAAGCTTTGATGAGATTTTATATTAGATGTTTCGCTGCACTCAACATGACAAGATTTAGATTCTAAACCCCAAGTATTTGTATCTAAAGACATGCCATCTTGGGTAAAATCGGGCATATCTCTATACTGAAAATAGCTTATTTTCTCCTTACTGCTTCCATCAGTAATGCTGCTGCTTGAGCCGCTACTATCACATTCTATACAATAATATGGACTAAAATTGTCTTTATCTACACTAAAGCCAACGCCACATAAACTAATGTGTTGCAAATATGGCTGGATTAGAATCTCATCGTTACTATTTGGCATAGAATCTGCTACTTTTCGCAATGCTTCAATAATAGCTTTCTTATCATGTGCCACAATATCTGCGATACTAAGGAATGCTCCAGCATTTGAAGTATGTTTAGAATCTTCGCTTAGTGAAGAACTGCGGATAATAAGTCTTTGTATGCCCTCACTCTTGCAAAAAGATTCTATCAGATTTAGGGCTTCTTCTAAATTCGTCTTTACTGCCTCTTTTGTGAGTATTAAAAGCGGTAAAATCTCTGCATTCTTTAGCCTGTTTTGTAGCATATAAAGATTCTTTGCCTTACTTTGAAACTCTAATTTTTGCATATTATTCCTTACATTAATTCTTTAAGCCTACACTTTTCTAGCACTCCAGCACCTTGTCGTATATTTTATGCTAAACTCACTTGGCAGGGCTTCACGCATGGCATTGCTGATATTCTCAAACAAAGCATTGCCCTCGCTTGTCTCTAAATCCCAATAAGGATTTTTCACACTTTTCCATGCGTTGATATAGTTATCTATGCTTTGATGAAAGCAGAAATCTTCCTCTAGATAGATAATATTGTCAAATAAATCTTTTCTAGATTCTATAATCTCTCTCTGGTCCTGTCGTCTCACACCTCTATCATAGTTTGGCACAAATTTCACAATCACGCTTTCTGCCTTCTCTTGTATAGGATCAGCCAAATCCCTATGATTCCACATACATGAAAAATAGCAATTTGGCTTTAAGAGTCTATGTGCTTCTTGCATGGCAAAGTTTCTATCCATCACATTAAAGCTACTCCCAAAGGTTACATAATCAAACTCGCCACTTTGTAAAGTAGAATCTATACCTGTTGCCCTAACCCAAGTGATATTTTTACCCTGCGTTCTCTCTATCCCAATCTCACGCATTGCATCATTTGGCTCAACCGCCACAACCTCTAAGCCTCTCTCTAAAAGCATAATACTCAAGTTACCACTACCCGCACCAATATCTGCTACTTTCACCTTTGCCCTACCCTCTTTTGCTAAAGAAGTGAGCATATCAATGCTTTTTGGCGCATAATTTGGTCTATAACTATAAAATTTCGCATGTTTTGTGTAATCCCATACTTGTTCTACTATTTTTTCCATCGTTTTTATCCTTACCTATCTATGCACAAAGCAAGACAAATAAGGATAACAAACGACTTATGCCTTACGCACACTCCACGCACGAATCTTGTAAGGTATCGCAATCTCATCTAGATTTGCAATCTTAGATTCAATCATGCTAAGAATTTGTTGCCATCTTTTTTGTCCTGCTTGTGCCTGAATATCATTTACAGAATGCCACGCACCCAAATACCTTTCTTTACTCATTACTTCTAGGTAGTCGCATTCCATAAAAAAGCAGTCCTTGAAATGCCCTGTTGAAACAAGGATTTCTTCCCATTTTTTCACATTTTGTGTCCCACTACTCACACGAGTAAGCTCTGGAACAATATTCTTAATTTCTGTTTCAATCTCATGGAATATCGAGCCTTCTGCTATATGACGCGGATTCCATATTGCTGTAAAATAGGCTGCCTTGTTTTGTGTAGAGGAATTTTGATAAGGTTTGCCCCCCCCCCCCATTGTCAGCGTTATTAGCCACATTATGGTAATAATTATCATCTAAGATTCTAGCAAACTCTGGCAGGGATTTTTTAGGATCAGTCCAGTGAAATGAACTCGCCATAATCACCCAATCAGCACTACTAGATTCTATACCAGTGTCTTCACCACTACCCTTACACCATGAGATATTAGAATCTTTTGTATAGTTTTTTCCTTCTTCTCTCATAGAGTCATTTGGCTCAACCGCTCTTATATTCATGCCAAAATCATCAGCTAGAATCTTTGTAAGTTTGCCTGTGCCAGCACCAACTTCTACTACTCTTAGCTTATCTAAAGGCTTATTAGTGTCATTTACACATTTTATAAGCTTGTCTAAAAGCATCACACTATATGCGGGACGATTGTGATAGTGCTTTGCCACTTCTGTAAAATCACCTTGTTTCATACCTATCCTTTTTATTAGATTTCTTTGCTTGAATGCAAAACTTTAAGAATCTTAAAATGAGTTTAGATTCTTTGCTTTACTTATGTTCCACGTTTTTTGTGTTTTATTTTGCTAAGATTGCAACTCAACCACTTGGGTAGAGTGCGGGTTTTAGAGTGTAATTTACAGCATCTAAATTCCGTATTAATTGTGAATTGTCGATATATGCAGTTTCCATGCTTTCATTTTCTTTATTTTGTGTTTGTGGGGTAATAGAAGTTGTTGTGTTTAAAGTAGGATTATTTTGTAAATCTGTGTTGTTTTGATTTAGGCTATA
>NZ_KK365988.1:0-45753 GCF_000686565.1 Helicobacter bilis ATCC 51630 | reverse complement strand
CAAATAAGATTCTATGAATGATTTTTTCATTAAAGGTTTGTGGATTTTTAAAGTCTGGTGTATAGCCAAAGATTTTTTTATGTCTGTATATGAAGTATTCTTCATCACTCATTTTTGATTCTTTCCTTGCTTGATAGTTTTTATACCAAGAAGTTTTTCTTATAAGTTTTCGTAATCCCATGTGTATCCTTTTGTGTTAATTTGTGGTCTTTTGTGAAGTGTGGGGTATTATAGCATAAATTACAAAAAACAATGGCATTAATGCTTAAAGACAACATTTCTTATGCTAAAGCAAGTTTGCTACCAAATCACCTACGCTTCATTTGCGTTCGATAAAGCAAGGCTTTGTGCATGTGCGATAAGTGGGTCTATCACTTTATCTAAATCGCCACTTAACATAATCTCTTCAAGGCTATATAATGTAAGGTTTATGCGATGATCACTCATGCGGTTTTGTGGATAGTTATAGGTGCGTATTCTTTCACTCCTATCGCCACTACCAACTTGACTTTTCCTTGATTCTCTATTTTGCGCATTTTGTGCTTCAAGCTCGGCTTCATACAACCTTGCCTGCAATATCTTTAGAGCTTTATCCTTATTTTTATGTTGGGACTTTTCGTCTTGCATAGACACACTGATACCCGTTGGAATATGCGTGATACGCACAGCAGAATCAGTTGTATTAACACTTTGTCCGCCATGTCCACCGCTGCGGAATACATCGATTTTTAAATCATTTGGATTAATGTTTATCTCTAGTGAATCGACTTCTGGCATGATGGCAACAGTTATTGCGGAAGTGTGGATTCTGCCTTGTGATTCTGTCTTTGGGACGCGCTGCACCCTATGTGTGCCACCCTCATATTTCAGCCTTGAGTATGCACCATCACCTTTCACTAAGGCAATCATCTCTTTATAGCCGCCAACTGAATTTTCACTGCTGCTAATAATCTCTACTTTCCACTGCTTAGAATCTGCGTAACGACAATACGCACTAAACAAATCGCCCACAAAAATCCCCGCTTCATCGCCGCCTGTCCCAGCCCGAATCTCAAGATAGATATTCTTTTTATCATTTGGATCTTTTGGGATTAATAGAATCTTAATTTCATCTTCAAGGTTTTTTTGTGCTATTTCAAGCTCTTTTAGCTCCTCTTTGGCTAATTCTCCTAGCTCTTTGTCCTCTAATAACGCCTTGTTGCTAGTAATGTCATTAAGGACTTTTAGATACTCTTTTGCCTTCGCGACTATCTCATCGCTTTCACTTTTTTCCTTACTTAATGCAGTGAGTTTCGCAATGTCATTTATGACTTCTTTAGTGCTTAACATGGCTGCTAATGCGTCATTTCGCTCAATAATTGGTTTTAATCTATCAACTAACATGAATGCCTTTGCTTGTAAATTATTGTATTATAAAAAATGGATTCTATCTTAAATCTAACAATTATTGCAACTTTAATGATTTTGGGGGTTTTAAATGAAAGATTAAATAAGATTTGTGCTTATATGTTTGAATGATTAAGATACAAAAGATTATTAAAAGTTTCTCGTATAGTGTTTTGCAATAAGACTAGATTCTTAAAAATCACACAAGAAGCCAGACAATGATACTTGGATACTCGCTTTGAATGTAAGATTAACTATAATCATTCGCTTTCAACTTCAATATTTTGTAAAGATTCTATAAATTCGCAATTTATGTATATAATTCCTAGATTATTAGTAAGGGACTTTGATTAATTCTAATTATTTTAAGGATAATGTATGGGTGCGTTGGTTAGCTTTTTTGAGACAAGTGGGGTTATTACTCTGCTTGTTATTTTTTGGCTATCGCTTTACGTGATTGCTACATTATGGATTTTTATCTATAAATGGTTTGTGATACGCGGTATTCAAGATAGGGAGACTTATTCACTTGATTTATTGTTATCAAAGGATATAAGCATTCCGCAAAGTGCGGTATTTGCACGCTCAAAAGGGCATAGGCTTTTATCAAAAGAAATGTTACAAGTTTGGAAAAGTCAGATTCTAAAAAATGCGAGTGGTGGGCTTACATTCTTAAGCATTGTTAGCTCTACTGCACCATTTATCGGCTTGTTTGGCACAGTTACAGAAATCCTTGATGCGTTTGCACATTTAGGTTCGCAAGGACAGGCGACTTTTGAGGTGATTGCCCCTATTATTTCAAAGGCGCTTGTGGCGACTGCATGGGGCATTTTATGTGCTATTCCTGCGTATTCTTTCTATCTTATATTGAAACGCAAGATTGCTGTGCTTGGCGTATGTTTGCAAGCACAAATTGATGTAGCCCTTGCTGCTACCACTGATATGGATAATAATGGCTTTGATAGGACTAAAGAGGCTTTCACACAAGAAAAAACTAACAATATTGTATGGGGCGGAAAAGTCAATGGATGATTTAGAGCTTGAAGAAAAACCAGAGTTAAACATTACCCCGCTTGTTGATATTATGCTTGTTTTACTTGCAATCCTTATGGTAACAACACCAGCGATAGTGTATCGAGAGGATATACAGCTACCAGATGGCTCAAAGAGTAAGCGTGCAGAAATAAATCCTATACTCTCTGTGCGTATCGATAAAGATAGGCAAATCCATGTGGATAAAGATGTGTTTGCCTATGAGAGTTTTAAAGAGAACTTTTCACTGTGTGCAAATAGATATGATAAATCGCAATCAGTCTATATTTATGCAGATAAGAATCTATATTATGGCGAAGTTTTACCTATATTTGCTGTGCTAAAACAAGCAGGATTTACTAAAGTATCGTTAGGAACGCAATGAAAGAAGATGTCGTTATGCATAAAAATAGCCCATCTTTGCATGTAGCAAGTGGGTTTGCAGCCTTTTTGATTTATGCGCTTATGCTGATTTTACTTATTGGCGGCTTTAGATTCTATAAAGAGCAGGTGCGATATGGTGAAGAAGAGGCGGTAATGGCAGAGATTCTAGCAAATGAAAGTATTGAGTTGGCTGATATTGCACCACAAGAAGATTCTGCCCTGCAAGAGTTGCAACAAGCAATGACACAAGAAAATACTCCACAAGAGCAAATAGAAGAAAAAATGACAGAATCCATTGCAAAACAAGAAGCAGAAACACCAAAAGAAATAACGCCACCAAAACAAACATTAGCAGAAAAAACACCAGAAAAATTAGTAGAAAAGCCAAAGGAAGCGCAAGAGAAACCAAAAGAAGTGAATCTTGCTGATGTGTTTGCAAATGTGTCATCAAAGACTTCACAAGATATACGCAAGGAAGAAGAAGCAAAGCGTCAAAAAGAGTTAGATGAGGCAAGGAAGCAAAGAGATGAAGCGCAAAAAGCAAAACAAGCACAACTCACACAAAATGCACTCGCCCTAGAGCAAAGCACAAAAGCCCTGCAGCAAGCCACGCAGAATCTTAAAACAAATATTAAACAAGCGATGACAACAAAAATCATGCTAGAAAAGCCCAAATTTTCTGGTAACGCTGAAGATAAAAAGAAATATGATAAGTGGTATGCCCAAATTGAGCAGATTCTAATGAGTGAATGGCAAAAAAGCGGAAGCTTTCACCAAGCAGCCACAAGTGCGAAAGTCCGCATTAGAATCGATGCAGGTGGAAAGCTTACCTATCTTTACATGGTCTCTCAATCGCCCTATGGCGACTATAATAGCTCTGTAATTGCCTTTTTACGCAAAATGGAGACAAGACTTTTTCCACCTCCACCAGCAGAAGGCGTTGATTTGTCTATGGAGCTAGAGAATACTTTGAGACATTGATTTTAGAGTATTGTAAAAAAGATTTAACGCAGCATTATTTAGCCGCATTAGTCTTAGATTGCATAGTTTCTCAAAATCCATTTTAATTTATATAAAAGATTGTTATTTTATGTGTATAGACTTAGAATAATGCTATATGGCATATAATCCAATAAGATTATTAGGTAAAAGCTGCTTAAAAAATTCGAATGCTTTTAGCTAAAAACAAGGGAACAAAAATGGGTAAGTGGGGGTAAAATAAACTCTATCAATGCAAGCTATCTTACATCAATACTCACAATACCAATATGACTTTACAGAAAAACCCACTGCTTTGCAGAATCTATGCAAGGCGGTATAAACCATATAGAATAGATTCTAAAAAACTATATCGTTAGGGATTGTAGCTTTGGTGTGGGATTTTATAACTATACCTTTAATGTAAATTTCCACTCAAACACAATCTAATCATATTTATTGCAACAGCTTTTTTGCCATATCTGATATTCTTTTACCAGTAGCGACTGCATTAAGGCTCTTTGCTGCACCCATGACTTTGCCTAAATCCTTAGAATCTTTTGCACCAACCTTCTCTATAATCTCTTTTATAGCATTTTCTAGCTCGTTATCATCAAGCTGTTTTGGTAGATATTGCAGAATAAGTGCGATTTCATAACTCTCTTTATCCGCTAAATCCTGTCTATTTGCATTCAAATAACTCTCTTTTGCATCCTCTCTTTGCTTCAGGGCAGTCTTTAGAATCCCTATGCAGTCCTCATCACTTAGCACAATCCTTTTATCGATTTCTACTTGTTTAAGTGCGGAATGCAGAGTTCTCAATGCATCTCGTTTTGCGTTATCACCGCTTTTCATTGCCTCTTTAATGTCTGCCATTATAGAATCTTTAATACTCATGTAAATCCTTTTTGGGAATGTAAATTGCTTTGAATTATACAATATTTTACTAAAGGATGAGTATGAGAAAAGCGAGTATAAGAAAAATAGGCTTAGCATTATTGCTTCCAGCATTGCTTTGTGCGTATGAGCCAGAAATTGATATGAATGCCCCAGATTATGTAAATGATATGCCATCAAAAGACTTTGTGCCGGAGTTTCAAAGACCGGGTTCTTTGTTTGGACAGGGGGAGAGACCGCTATTTGCAGATAGAAGGGCTATGCGTGTCGATGATTTAATCACGATTAAGATTAAGGAAAATATCACAAATGACTTTAAGATTGATAAGAAGTATAGCGGGAGTAGCGGGGGGAATGTTACCCCTGCACAAATGACCTATAATGGACAGGACGCACAGCAGCAGGCAAACACAGCTTATCTTAACGATCAAGTCAATTATACGCTAACAAAGCCAAACAATGCGACTAACTTTCAAGGTGGTGGGACATATTCGCAATCACAGAATCTTGCCCTAACGATTACGGCTAGAATCTTAAAGGTTATGGAAAATGGCAATTACTTTATCTATGGTAAGCAAGAAATGCTTGTAAATGGTGAAAAGCAGATTATCCAAATCAGCGGTGTTGTCCGCCCTTATGATATACAGCAAAATAACACGATTGAAAGTCAATATATCGCTGATAGTAAAATCTCTATTGTAAGTGTTGGCAAAATCTCTGAAACTCTTACTAAAAAGCCAACTACAGATGCAATAGAATCAAACTGGCCTTATTAATCCTTTATAAACCGCTCTTGCTAAAAAGTAGGGGTTTGGTTTTGCAGACAAATGTTATTAGCTATTGTTGTTTGGAATTTTAGAATCCCAAATCTTGAAATAGAACTTTTTTGTGATATGGTATCCCGTAGTTTCTACCGATGAAATCATATCTGTCAAAAACATAGACTTGAAATGCTATACAGCATATAAAAAATACAATACCAAGGCAAAAGCCAAAGATGATTTTACGGCTTGAGACTAATACAATAGACACATTAAGCTTAGGCATATTGCGGAAAAAGGCAACACACACAATGCTGACTACAACAAAGCTTTCCCATATCACAAACCAAGGAATCATAAAAATTTGATTGCTGAGAGTTAAGGTAGCAGGCAACCCCGTGAGAGAAAAGGCAACAACAAGAGCAAGGCATACACCAAAAACAACAAGGTTTTGTCGCAATAGGGGAATAAATGCAAGAAAAAATGCAGGAAGATTCACAACAAAAAGGTAAAAAACAAGGATAATTCCCCTTGATATAAGTTCTAAAAAAGTGTGGTCAAAAAGTGGCGTTTGTGTAATGAAATATCGGTAAGCTAAAATGCCAAGAATGCAAAGTATCACATAAAGCACAAAGAGAAAGGGCAAAGAGAGAAAGAAACTCTTTGTTTTTATATTATTATGAGAATCCATACATTATCCCTTAGAAATATCAGCACATGCAAAGTATAAACCACGCATTATATATGCTTTATTTTTATGCAATTAAAGATGATAAGCCAACTTAAAACTGCTTTTTCTCTGCGTCTTCAAGGATTTGTTCTGCGATTTCATGCACTGCCTGACTAATCTCTTGTGAATGTCTTGCAACATCTGCACTTTGATGTGTGCTATCTTCGAGTTGCGTAACAGCTTCATTGATTTGGGCTACACCTTGTGCTTGTTCGTTTATGGTCTCTGCTACTTCATTTATACCTTGTGATAGAATGTTGGCATTTGCTTCAATTTCACTTAAGCTTTTTTGTGTGCGTTCTGCTAGTTTCCTTACCTCATCAGCAACGACTGCAAAGCCTCTGCCATGCTCTCCAGCCCTTGCCGCTTCAATAGCAGCATTCAAAGCAAGCAAGTTTGTTTGATTTGCAATATCATTAATGATAGCTACGATATTTTTAATATCTTCACCTTGTTGCAACACTTCATTCATACGCCCACGCATACTTTGCATTGAAGCTGTGATTTGCTCCAGTGAAGCGGCAGTTTGCGTTAGGGCTTGGGCTTGTTGCGTTGTGCCTTCTGTGAGTTTATTGACATTGTCTTCAAGCGAATTTGACCTATCGTTAAGGCTTGTTGCAAAAGACTTAGAATCTTTTAGCATTCTTCTTATTTCGGCACCAAGTAGATTTGCAATGCTTTCGATATTGCCTTCTGCTTCAGGGATAGAATTGCGGAAGTCAAGGTTTTTATACTGCTCAAAAAGCTTTTGAATCTCATTCATGTTGCTACCGATTTTTGTTTGTAAAACCTCAAGTAAATTATTTAGAATCTCTTGCAACTTGACTAACTGCGGATTATATGGCTTTTCTGTTAGACGCACTCTTAGGTCGCCATGCTCTACCCTATCTACCACATCAATAGCATCAGTAATGGCAGCCTTATCTTGCAGACTATGATTCTCAATATCTTTTACAACGGCATTAATTTTCTGTGCCATTCGTCCAAATTCATCTTTTTTTATGAATTGCAATGCTATCAACTTTATTTGTTTTATAATCCAAAAATGCAAAGAAATTTTCCAAGCCAACATAGATTTTCTCAATATCGCTTTGCAAATAGAATTTTGCATAGCCAATAGTGATTAAGATAATAAAGATTGTAAGGACTAGCACGGTAACAATGATCGCATATCTTACCAAATATAGTTCTTCTAGCACTTCATCATAGGGTGCAAAACTCACCATAGTCCATACTACATTATCCCATATTTCAAATTTAAAGACACTTGCTAAACCTTTTGCACCACTCTTAGATTCTATCTCAATAACCTTTGTATTCTCTCTCGCTCCAGCATCTGGATCATACTGCAATGCCGTAATCTCTTGGGCTGCTTTAGAATCCATAACTGCTTCAAGGGATTCTCCAAGCTTTTTTGTATCAGGATAGAGCGTCAAGGCATTATAACGATTTATAAGAAAGCGTTCTGCATGTGCATATAAAGCGTGTTTTGGATTAAATACAACTTTTGAGAGACTATCCATGTCAATTAGCGTTCCAAGCACACCAACAACCTCATCATTATTTGAAACGATTGGAAAAATCACGCCCACAACTGATGTCTCCATATTATTGTAGAGAATGCGATAAGGCTTTGTCAGAATCATGTCCTTTTGTGTGTATGCTTCTTTAATGTCTGGCATACCCTCAAAAATACTGCGTCCATCAGGCATTTTTATAACACCTTGCTTTGCTATCTCAATGCCCGTGTCGTATTCATTATTATTCGTGTCTATGAGAGCAAATTCTAAATTGCCGTTTGCATTATATAAGTTTGCGTTTGCCCTTCTACTACGAGAAAAAGAAGGGTGTTTAATCTGTGCGAAAGTGGTTATCATGGCGGGATCGTAATCCACAATGTAGCCTAGAAAGTGCATAAGAGAGTTATCGCTAAGAGAGCTAGTCCCCTCCTCCCAGTCTGCATGGATTGCCTTTGTGATCGCCTCAAGATTCCCACCTGCAACATTGAAGTAGTTCTCTACATCTCTAGCATCTTGAATAGCATTTGCAATAAGTGTTTTTTGTGCTTCATATTGCATACTATTTTCTAGTTTGCTAGATACAACCATATAAAGCACACACATACCTAGCACTAAGGCTGTTGTTAAAAGGAAGCTGATTTTCTTGCCTATACTCATATCACGGATAAACTGCATTTATACTCCTTGTTTTTCCTTTGTTTTTGCAGTGTAAGGTTGTTATTGTAGCCAAAATTACAAAAAAAAAAAACATTTTTCATTATTTTTCATATTAAAGTTTAAAATTTTACATTTTTATATGCATGAATGCTTTGTGAGTGCTTTGATGGGTATCTGATAGGTGTTAGTTAGGCAGCTTTTAGTTTTTACAAACCCATATTAAATCCATTTTAGTATCGCCTAGATAAAAAACTTAGCTTCGAGTTTAACCCTCTAGCCTAAAATGCGTGCGTTTCTTATCCCACTAGAATCTATGATTTCAATAACATCATTTTCTTGCAGTTCGCTTACTTGTATTAGTTTGTCATCTTTTAATATTTGTGCAAATCCATATTGTGCTTTTTTGCTAGGGTCTAGGGCGTGTAGTATATCAATTAGATTATTTAGCATAAGTCTTTTTTGTCGCAGGGCATTCTGCATAGAATCATGAAGGTTAAAGTTTAGCATTGCCCTTTTTCTTGTCATCATTTGAAGCATGGCATTTTTTAGCTCAAGATCTATTTGCTTTGTTTGATTTATTTTTTGCTCGATAATATATGAAAACTCGCTATGAATCTTTTTGCTTAGAGATTGTATCTCTGTTTTCATTATGAGTAGTTTTTGTGTGGGTTTTGCAAGGTCTAGTCGCTCTTGTTGCTGCAATAGGGCATGTTTTTTTTGTGTGTAAAACCATTTTATAGAATCTTGCAGGTTTTGTGTGAGTGTTTGCAGTAGCAGTTTATATTGTGCTATCTTTTGTAGTGGATTTAGAATCTCAAGGCTTTGTGCTAAGTGATTTAATATTGATTTTTTTTGCGTAATATGTGTTTGCATTGTGTGTGTTAGCATAGATTCCATATCGCATAACTGCGTGATGAGATTATCCTTATCACATAGAATCATCTCCATAGCAGCACTTGGTGTCGGGGCTCTCACATCAGCAACATAATCGCTTAAAAGATAGTCTATCTCATGCCCGATTGCTGATACCACTGGGGTTTTACATGCAAAGATTGCCTCTAGCACCTCCATTTCATTAAAGCTCCATAAATCTTCAATACTCCCACCACCCCTTGCAAGCACTAAAATATCCGCACCAAGCCTATCCGCATAGGCAAGATTCTTAGCGATAGAGTGCTTTGCCTCACGCCCTTGTGTCAATGTATCAATAAGGATAAATTCACACAGACAATAACGTTTGCTTGCTACTTTTATCATATCTTGCAGGGCGGCACTTGTTTGACTTGTAAGCAGGATTATTCTTTTAGGAAATCGTGGTAATGATTTGTTTTTACAAAAATAATTTCGCTCTTCTAATCTTTTCTTTAGGGCTTCATATTGTGCTTTTAAATCGCCTATGCCACTATGCACACATTTTACAATATTGAGATTATAAGTCCCACGCGGTGGGAATACGCTAATGTTGCCTTTTGCGATAATCTTATCGCCATTTTGTAGTTTAATGGGATTATTTCGTGCGTTATGGCGGAAAAAGGTGCAAACAATTGTCGCATTTTCATCTTTTAGATTAAAATAGATATGTCCGCTATTATGGTGCGTAAAGCCACTTACCTCACCTTCCACCTCAACATAGCTAAAATCACTCTCAAGCAATGACTTTATTTGCATAGTTAGCTGACTGACTTGTAAAACTAGGGGAATGTGTGGTTGTGCCTGCATGTTATATCCTTATAGAATCTATTTACCCAAATCTACTTTTGTTGATAATGCCAACACTAAGCCAATGCCAATACATAAAGCAAGCAAACTACTCCCCCCATAGCTTAGAAATGGCACTGCCATGCCCTTAATAGGTATAATACCTGTTTCACCAAAGGCGTTAATAAGAAAGCTAATACCAATAAGGGCTGCTATACCAACACAAAAGAGTGAATAAAAGCTTTTTTGCAAACGAAATGCGATTTTAAAGATTCTAAAAACAATCATAAATACAAGCAAAACGCATACTAAAAGCCCAAATAGCCCAAGCTCTTCGCTAATCCCAGCAAGTATCATATCCGTATGCACTTCACCCAAAAAGCCAAGCTTTACAATACTCTCACCAATACCCACGCCAAAATGCCCACCATTATAAAAGGCATAAGTCGCATTCTGCACCTGCCCACCAGCATCAACACCATCGCTAAGTAATGAAAAGTTTGGAGCATACGAGCGGATAAGCGTTTCGATATTTATCCACCATTCACGCACTCTTTTTATCCTATGCGGACTTGTTACAATAAGGATTGTCCCCATGACAGACACAACGCCAAGTGCTAATGTAAAAAGTGAGAATCTCCCACCAGCACAAATCAGCATAACAATAAACACAAGGGATAATAAGATAATTTGCCCCAAATCATTTTGCAATGTAGAAATGAGAGCCGCAACACACATAAACAGGAATAAATGAGGTATCAAGATTCCGAGTTGCTCCAAAAATGGCAACGATCTTGGATTATTAAACTTGCGACTAAAACTCCACGCAACAAATATAATATAGCCGATTTTAAAAAACTCTAAAGGTGCAAGTGAAATATTTGGCAAACGCAACCACCGCTTCGCCCCACCCGCACTTGTCGCATAGCTATCAGGCAAAAATGGTAATACAATAATGACTATAAACGATAAAATGAGTAGCACCAACCCAAAGCCAAGCAAATGTTTTTCTACATTAAAATAAGATAAACCCCACATAAGCATAACGCCAAGACAACTTGCAAAAAGCTCACGATAGAGAAAATGAAACTGCCCATAACCATAATACAGCACCGCATAAGATGAGAGAGAATAGCTCATACATATAGCAATGCCAAGCAATGCGGTAACAAGAAAAAAGAGACGAGTATCTGCCAAACCAAAAACCTTGCAAAAGTGATTCTAAAAAATAAAGCGGTTATTATATCAAAAACTAATAAATTTTTAAGTTTATGAGACAGGTTGCTATAAAATAAAAGTAACATGAAATAGAAGATTGAAAGTTCATCTGCCAAATTAAATGTGAAGTGAAATTCCTCCGTCCAAAAGGCTATACTGGATATTTCGCCTTGCTCAACCATAGCACAATAGAAAAATCACAGCACTATTGTGGCGAGCCTCGGCAAAATCCTTGCCCGGGCGTCAGGATAAATTTTTTGCTTTGAAAAACTAGTTTCTATGAAGCTTAAAATTTACCCCTTCACTACTCCAAGTGCTTTTTGATAGTCTGGCTCATTTGTGATTTCTTCGCATACTTCTACATAGGCGACTTTGCCTTGTGGATCTACCACAATCACCGCGCGAGTGAGTAACCCTGCAAGTGGGGAAGATTCTAAAATCAACCCATACGCCCTGCCAAAGTCTTTTGCCTTAAAATCGCTAAGTGCTATTACATTTTCAATGCCTTCAGTGCTGCAAAACCGTCCTTGAGCGAAAGGTAAATCCAAAGATACCACATACACTTTTGCGTTTGTCAGTTTTGCCGCTTCTTCGTTGAATTTACGCGTTTGTGTCGCACATACACCTGTATCAAGGCTTGGCACGACATTGATGATTTGGTAGCCTCCACTTACACCACCTACTTCTACTTGTGATAAATCTTTAGCTACAAGAGCTACTTTTGGGGCGTTATCGCCAACTTTAATTGTATTGCTACTTAGTTTTGCTGGAGTGCCTTTAAATTTTACTTCCATGATTTGTCCTTTTAATATAATGTATATCCCCCAACTCTAGTTTTAGTCGCTAAGGGATATGTGGCATTCTATCAAAAAGATGTCAAGTTTTTTGTATATTATGATTTGTATTTATCATGAATATTAGCTTAAAAATTGGATTTTCCGTAGGTTATGTAGCACTATAATTCTATGACATGATTACTAATAATATAAGTTATATTTTATCTTATTATTATCTAATAAAAATTACAAATATCGATACTTAAAAATAAGGCAAATCGTTTTTTTTTTTTTTGTAGTTTGCGGCACTAGTTATTATTAATTCTGTGTTATAATACAATCACTTTATTCCAAAACTTTTATTGCATTCTTAAGGATTACAAAATGTCATTAGTTATTGCAGGGAAGAGCTTTCACTCCCGTTTGATTGTAGGTAGCGGAAAGTATGAGAGCTTTGAGATTACAAGAGAGGCGACACTTGCAAGTGGTGCTGAGATGATTACTGTTGCAGTTAGACGCGTGAATATCTTAGATAAAAATGCACCAAATCTCATGGACTATTTTAGGGATACCAATATTTCATTTTTGCCAAACTCTGCTGGTTGCACCACTGCAAGAGAAGCGGTGAGTATGTTTGAGCTTGTGAGAGAAGGCACTGGGATTGATTTTATCAAGCTAGAGATTATCGGTGATACACAAAAGACGCTTTATCCTGATGTGATAGAAACACTAGAAGCGACAAAGATTCTAGCAAATAAAGGCTTTAAGATTCTAGTCTATACAAATGATGATCCTATTATGGCAAAAAAGCTAGAGGACGCTGGGGCTGCAGCGATCATGCCACTTGCTGCACCTATTGGCAGTGGGCTTGGGGTGCAAAATCGCTTTAATGTTATGTTTATAAAAGAAGCGGTAAAAATCCCTGTGATTGTAGATGCTGGTGTGGGCTGTGCTAGTGATGCGGCTATCGCTATGGAGCTTGGGGCAGATGGTGTGCTAAGTAATACTGCCATAGCACAAGCAAAAGATCCCGTGAAAATGGCAAAAGCTATGAAACTTGCAGTTGAAGGCGGTAGATTAAGCTATGAAGCTGGACGCATAGCAAAGAAGCCATTTGCCACCGCGAGTTCGCCAACAGATTATATGCCGGCTCTTTAGTTGTTTTGTTTTAAAAGTTTTAAAGATAATTGTTATAAGGAATTCATTATGTCTTATCCACTCAATCGAGAATCATTTGATGTTTCATTGCGATTTTGGTTGGAGCGATTTTTTTATACAAAGCTTGTGGGATTGACTGCGCATAGAGTAAAGGATAAGGCGGTATTCGCACAAGTTATTCAAGATATACAAAGTGGGGGACTAAACTCAATTGATGAGATTCGATCCATTTGCAAAAGAGCAAGAAAGATAGGTTTGCTAGGCATCAATACTTATGCAAATCCACTTTTTACATTTTATGAGTATTGTATGCGGCTTGGATTCTCTGATATGCGTGAGATACATGTTGAGAATGTGCAAGAGTTTTTAAGCATTTATACAGCAAATCTAAGTCTTACAACAATACGCAATTATCAGTTTGCCTTGACAAACTTTTTTGATTTTATACAAAGACAAAATACCTTAGAAAATGGTGCAGCCCATGTCTATAATATGGACATCGTGCTATCTAAGCGATCGGTATCTCATGATTTACCCGAGTTTTTAACGGAAGCGGAGTTAAATGCATTTTTAAACGCATTAAAAAGCTATGACATTAAGCAAAAACATATAAATTCAGTTGTGCGACTTAGAAATCAGCTCATCATTCTAATGATTGTGTATAGCGGTGCGCGTGTGAGTGAGATACTTGAGATTGGTTATAAAGATGTGTCTTTGGAGGGAGATTATTATGTATTGCGTTTGCGTGGTAAGGGTAATAAAATGCGTATTGTCTTTATCGCAAAAACGCTGATAGAAGAGTATTATAATAACTGGGTAGCCCTGCGTGCGACTTTTCCACATGTAGCTGATGATATGCCATTATTTGTTAATAAAAAGTTTCATGTCCCTGCACAATCTTATATTTATGTGGTTATTGAGAACTTGCTTTTAAGTGCGGGTATCCGTAAGGCAAAAAATGGAGCGCATTTATTACGACATAGCTTTGCAACTATGCTTTATAATAAAAGTAAAGATCTCATTTTAGTGCAAGAAAGCTTAGGACATAGTAGCGTTGAGACAAGCAGAATCTATACACATTTTGATAATCAACGATTAAAACATGCAGCAAATGTAATCTCAAATATTGAGAATAGCATTAACAATGGGGGGGGGGGGGGTAAGTCTTTGAGTTAGCATATATGTTGTAGTAAAACTACAACATATATGCTCTTTTATTCTACAATCCCACTATTATAAACACCACGCAACTAGTCTAACTTATTTATACCTGTTCTCTTTATATCATAGGGTTATATTTATAGCACATTGTATTTACATAAACAAACCTAGTCATTAATTTTAGATATAGTGTGTATTACGACAAGTTTGGCAACAAGATAGGTTTTTACAAGCGATATATAACTTTAAATTAAAAAGGAAACTTTAGCGAGACTTTTTTGAGTTCATAAGACATTTAAACATTAATTATAAAATCAAAATGAACCAATAATTTATAGCGACAAAGAAAGATTTCCTACTTTTCCATAACAATTTTTATCTAACTGCATGGAAAGTATGAGAAGTGATAAAATTCTATATATGCTGATTACATGGAATGTAAGCTAAAAATAGCAAACATGTAATAATCCAAAACTCACCATTAATTCCTATAATACATTAGAATCTATAATCAAGTGTGAAAAACGCATGGCTTCTATCATCTGTTTGTGCTTTAGCTAATGTGGTAGCCCCATTCAATTGAGCACCAGGATTATACCCAGCCTTTGTAGTATCTCTAAACCACTCTAGTTTAATACCCACTGCTAAACCATTTTTGAAAGCATGATTTACAGACAGGGCAATGCTCTCTTCATCACTTCTAGGGCTTCTTGTGATTCTGCCAAGCAAATCCCATGAGAGTGTGCCATACTCTAAGTCATAATGACCGCCACCAGAGAGATACCCAGTCCTTGCATTTCTGTTGATTGTATCACTAATGCTTGCACCTATATCATATACACTCGCAGTCCAAAAGTCTAGTCCCATTGGATTCCCATAAGTCCCAAAGTGTGAGTTTGCACTACCAAAGTTTTCATAGTAGCCTATACGCACATTATAGTTATAGATATTACCTTGTGCGATTAGGTTTAGATTCCCACTCCATTCATCGACATATTCATCGTATCTCAATTTTGCTCCAGTAAAAGCCTTATGCACATGAAGCCCAAAACCTTGCGCTGTAACCTTAAACCCAAGTCCATTACCAAACTGATATTCATACACCGCTTTTAAGCCCGGTGCTTCATAAAGTCCGGGATAAAAATAAAGGAATGGGCGAACAAGCAAAGTATCACCATAAGCAAAGCCATTATCTGTATCAGAAATCCCACCATGCGTAATATCAGCACCAACTGAGTGGATACCATAACTTGCTTTTCCATCGGTTGTTTTTACCGCATAGTAGTCTAAGAACCATTGCGAGTAAGCAAATGCCCGACCAAATGAGCTAAACCACCACACTTTCACTTCGTTTGCAGGTTTAGATTCTGTATCGCCATATTCAGTATGCCAATCAAAGTTAAAACCTTGTGTATAACCACTAAAATAATCCATGCCAGATTCATATCTACCAAGCTTTAGGTTAAAAGATTTCGCCTGTAAATCAACATAGGCATTATGCACGAAAATTTGGCGATTGTTGGTATAAGATGTAGTTTCATTGCCAAGATAACCACCCCATGAACCTATATATTGATTGTTTAAACCACTACCACCGCTTAAACCTGAGTTGCCTTTAATTTGACCGCCATCATACTTCGTAGTATCCCAAGCAAACCCAGCCGCCGCTACACCAATGCCTACTTCAAACTTTGAGAAATAATCATTTTCATACACTTCGTTAATGTTAAACTTACCATTAACCTCACCAAACATACTTGTAAAGCTTTCAGTTGGATAAAAGTTTTTTGCAGTATCAACCTTGCCACCATTAAAACCAGCTTTAGTAAAAGTCCCTACATTCCCAGTGAGTGTAAAGAATTTACTATCCTCATTAGCACATCTCTCATAGCCAAAAAGATTCCCTTCGGTTTCATCGCCACAATCTGCCATCGCAAAAGAGTTACCAACAAGCAGGGCAATGCTTGTGTATTTTGTCAAATTTCTCAAGTTTCCTATCATACATTTCCTTTCAGTTTCGTTTTAGGTTCAATATTATTGCATAAAAAATAAATAATTTTCCAAAAAAATGGCTTATATGGGGATTTTTTGTAGTTTGTAAAAAATATTTTAAATCTTTTTCTTTCAAAATGTGTATTATTTACCACATAACATGCCTTTATCACTTGTAATTGCTTTATATATGTCAATGCAATATATTAAAAATTGTGTTAAAATTACACTTTTTGAGATTTTAAAATGCAAGGTTAATTGTATGGGACTTAAAGATTCTAAGAAAGTAAAACGCATATTAGCAAAGTGTAGAAAAACATTTTTTCCACTCAATATACACTTATTTTTGTCGCTTTATCCAAAAATAATGCTGAATAAGAAAGAGTTAAGACAATTTAAGCTTATGTCTAATGATTTGGAGGAAACCTACAAGAATGTCTTGCTAGATTCTCCATTCTTTTTTGCAAAAACACTAAAAGCCCATATCGCATGGTTAAATTCATCTGAGTTTAAAAGTAAATATGGAGAGAATCCGTATATTACCCCCCCCCCCCCATAAGTGATTACAATCCCAAAACGCAATATTTTCCACTCTTAAATCCCACACTTTTTGACTACGAAAAAACCCAATCTAGCATAGCTTATCACTACAATATGCCCTTGCCGCATTATTACAATTTTATCTATATGGCAACTTATGGTGCGGGCTATCAGGCTATGAAGAAATTTTTTGAATATTGCGGTGTTTGCGTAGCAGAGCTATGGACGGGTAATATAGAACCACAGCTTGAATACGAGCATTTTTATAATACGCTTGTGAATAATCGCGAAAAATACTGCATTATCTATCTTAGCGGTAGAAATCTCTATGGGAGAGAAAAGCTATTTTCCTTAATAGATTCTCATGTCCCTTTGCTTATCATTGCTCGAGACCCCATATCTATTTATCGACCTATAGTCAATCACTTAGGTGAGAGAGAATATCAATATGAATGCACTTTAAAAACAGATTATAGAATATTTCTTGATAGCATTAGATACTGGATTAATCTCACAGCCCCAAGCCTTGATGCGTTAGAAAGCGAAGAATCTTGCGATGAAAATGGTGTAACAGCCTTATCGATACAACGCAGAGCAAAAGCACTAAAACATGTAAGCAAGATACAATATATCGCGTTTAATGAGATTTTGGAAACACAAGCCTTTGAGACTTTTCAAAAGCTTGCAAAAGAATATGGCTTTATGCCACCAAAAGAGAGGGATATATTTGAAGCAAAAGTGAATGGCGGTATGCTTTTGGGTTTATTGCCGCGTGTTTTAATAGTTAGAGAATGCGATATGCCCTTTATGTTTAGAGGGCAAGAAAATGAGAATCTTGCCATAAAAGATTCTAAAGATTCTTATATGGATAATGAGGTGGAATACAGAATTATTATTACTACACCACAGATTCAAAGCCTTGATAATTATGTGGATATAAGCAAAAATCTTAATATTGCTATTCCGTTTCAAAACTTATATTTACTTATGACTAAAGATTCATTTGCAAAATTGCAAACAAAACAAGAATTATTTAAGGCTACAAGAGAATATTTACAAGGTTTCCTAAAAGAGTTGGAAAATCGCGCAAACATAGAAAATAACAAGCGGCTAGATGAAAATGATATACTAGAAAGATTTAGACAAGATTCAATACTAGCTATGAAATATAAAAAAATCTTTGACAAAGAATTAGCACATATCAAGGAAAACCGACCTGATATTGTAGCAAGTTGGGACTACTACCAAGGATTTGAAAGGATATGCGAAAATATAGAATCAAATATATAATGCATAATGATAGATATAAACCCTAAGAAGTGGTTGCTACATAGCCCTATATCTTCTTGTGCGATCATTTCATCATTTTTTTTGCAACATAGCATTGTTTTAAAGGTTTTTGTAACGATAATTCCAACATAAGTTTATATATCGTTGAAGCGTAAGATGCACATTGTAACAAATATTAACATTCAGTCAGCTGATGAAAAACTCACTATAGCGTCTAGGTTGGGTTTAAAGAACACTTACGCTTCTTACCCTAGCGTGTTTGTGTGGATTGCTTTGCATGCTCTTCATATTTTTTTACTTGAGAGTCAAAGGCTTTTATCATATTGGGTAGATTTTTTTGAATCTTATATAATGCAGCTAAATGTATTTTTAGTGGATTTGCCCAGATTGGATTTGGCTTTGATACTGCATCAATTTGCTTTCTACATGCATCAACGGCTTTGTTGAGATTTACAGGCAGTGCCCTTAGTTGCGTAAGATACTCTCTCCCCTCTTTTATCCTTACATCCATATTACCTTTGCGGTTTGTAAGCTTTTGGTTTAATCTATCTTGAGCTTCCTTTAAGTCAAGTTCTTTTGCTTTTACTTCTTGCAGCTTTTCTTCTAGAATCTCTTTTGTCTGTTTGAGTTTATCTTCAAGCGTATTTTTTGCATCTTGTAGTTGTGCTTCAAGATTTAGTCTAATTTCTTTAAATTGATCTTCTTTTGCTTGCACTTCAGCGATTTGAGATTCTAATCCCTCTCTTCTGTCTGTTGTCTTTGCGTCCTTATATTTACTCTCCAAAATCTCTCTTTGCTCTCTAAACTCACTCTCTTTGGCATTTGCGATTTTTAGCCGCTCATCAAGAGCATCTTTTACGGATTTAAATGCAGATCTTTTAAGCTGCACTTGTGCGAGTTGCGTCTCTTTTAGTTCCATTTCTTTTAATTGTGCGTCTTTTAGGATATTCTCTTTCGTTGCCACTTCCTGCATATCCTTTGCTATATCATCGCTTGTTTCTTCGCATACAAGGTTTTGAAACTGCGTATAAAAGCTATCTAGTCGCACAAATATCTCATTTGTTGGGATACTTGGCGATGAAGAGTAAGGCACATACACCATGTATTCAAGATTTGGGATCAAAAACGCATACTGCTCGTAGCTTTTAAAGAAAGTCTCTTTACATGTCTTTTCATACTCTTCATCATGGAATACAAAGGTTGGTAGCTCATCATTTGACAAACTCGCACAAATCGTTGTTTCAAGATAACGCACACCATCAGACCAATCTCGCAAACAATAATAAAACATACCAAAGTCAATGGGTGTAATCTCTTTTCTATTGTTAATAATAAGATTTACTGCAAGTAAGTGTAAAAAGTCTTTGAATCTTTTATCAGAGATATTTGAAAGCTGTTTGACTAGATTTTGTTCTGCATCATCTAGCATTGCAATATCACCTGCAAGTTCACCCGTTGGGTTTGCATGAGAGGCAAGAGATTCTATAAAATTAATTGCTTTTGCTCTATTCTCTTCGTCCCAAAACTGCGTAAAATTATAATCTTGGAAAAATGTTTTCAGTTTATTTGCTTCTGGGGCTAACTGCTTTAGCTTTTCTATTACATTTGTATTTTTTGGTGCGAAAAGATAATCATAGAGATGCTCTGTATTATTATGATTGCCTAAGCAACAATAGGCGGTATATTTGCTTAATTTATCCTTATTTTTTGAGAGATTTGAGCCTGCAGTAATCTTTGCTTTAATGGGCGTTTCCCCAAACAACGCTTCAAAACGCATTTGTATATCTTTAGCATCATCATGTCCATAAAGCAAAAGTGGCTTATTACTCAAGGTGCATAAAAGTGCTAGTCTCACTTCTTCATCTCGCCCATATAAGCCTTGATTGAGAATAATTTCTAGTTTTTCAATAACATCTTTCACAACTACTCCTCAATGCGAAATTCTAGATTCTGTAACTACACAATCATATGTCAAAAACTTAAAAATACTTGAAAATATAGCAAAAATGCACTTATAAATTACTGAATCCAATAGAATCTAAAACCTTAAACCATACCTTATAACACAACTATAAAAAGCATAAAAACATCTATGTTGTTTAAAGTAGGGCATATAGAATAGCCATAAATCAAGGCGCAGATAGAATCACCCTATCATGTAATGGCTGCACATTCCTTGCATTATCTTTAAGGATTGCATGCATTGCATCAATCTGAGCTTGTGAGGCTTCAACACTCTCTTTTAATACTATCCATTGCACTCCTTCATTGCAGGGCGGTGTCGTAAGGCTACCACTAAAGGCATAATAGCCCTGATTTTTAGGCAATAGCTGTGAGATATATATCATATCCATTTGATGGGCTTTATCTATATCAATGGGAGCATAAGATAAGACATTATTTAACATTATATTATTTTGTCCTTTTCTAAATAGCACGGCAAGGATTAGATAATTATTCTTTTCATCTTTATGCACCATGTGCATTTCCATAGGGTAGGATTTCCCCTCGATTTGCGTTTCTGAAGGTGTGTGAAAGTGTAGCTGGACTAGATTATATTTTCTATTTTGATAGACTAAGCCACCCGCCTCATTAAAATGCAGGGCGATAGTGTGTCCATTATTTATAATATCCTTTGAGTTTGTGCCATAAAGCAGGTGCAACTCATTCTTAGATTCTGTTGTTTTTTTACTCTCAATATTAATTGATGATTGCTTTAAGCCAGAACTACACAGCTTAAATTTAGGATCAAGCTTCGCCCACATATCCGGTCCATTATGCTTATCATAACCCCAATGGGCTGCATATACACTTCCTATACTAAAAACCAATGATAAACAAATCTTTTTCATACTCTATCCTCAAATAATAATTATGAAACAAATACATTCATTTTGCATGTGCTTAAAAATAGCGGTAATTTTACAATAAAAACACAAGAAAGGCAACTTGATTTTTATATAAGCTACATTGGAAGATTCTAAAAAATCTTAAAATGTTACCGCACATCACTCACCACTGCAAAGTGGGGTAAGTGGCACTCGTATTTCAAAAAATTTGCCCTCTGTGTTATTCGCACAAAGTTCGCCATCATGTGCCAAAGCGATTTGTCTGCTTAGGGCTAGTCCTAGTCCATGTCCTTTTAGCTTTGTTGTTTTAAAGGCTTCAAAAAGTGAAGTAATATCTTCAATCTCTTTTCCATTATCATAGATCCTGCATAGAATCATATCATCATCTTTAAAAAAGCAAATGCGGATTTTACCACTCTCACACTCACCCTCTTCAATCGCATCAATGGCATTGCAAAGCATGTTATGCAAAGCGATTTCATAAAGGGAGAAATCTACATGAAAAGCATCATTATGCTCAATCTCAAATATAACTTCAATTTCCTTTGTATAGCCATATTCGCTTATGACTTGCTCTAAACTCTGTTTAAAATCAGCAAAAAAGTGCTGCTGTTTATTTGCCTGCACGCCTTTTGAAAAAAGCAAGGTGCTTTTAATGATTCGCTCAACTCGCCAAATGGATTTTTTCATCTCATCTACAATTTCCATGCTTTTTTCATCTACGCGTTTGCTTAATACCCCTGCAAGTAGAGAGAGTGAGCCGATTGGATTGCGGATTTCATGTGCTAGATGTGCGCTTACTTGTCCCATACTAGCAAGTCTTTCTTGCCTTTTTTGTTCTGTGATATTTGTGGCGGTTATGATTTGTTTATGTGAGATTTTTGAGCTTTGCATAAGATAGACATTATTATCAATCTTTACTTCAAATTCACTGCTAAAATTAAGATCAATATCAAGCAAACCTTTGAGATTACTTGCCTTTTTATTTTGATAAAACAGACTGCCATTTTCATTGAAGACAATTACTGCTTGCGGAATCATCTCTAAAACAGATTCTATTAATACCTTAAAATCTTTAAATTCCTTCTCAATCTTATAGCTTTGCAAAATAAGCTCATGCAAGAGATTAAGCAAAGATTGCGTATCCTCTAAGCCCAAAGTGCTTTGCAACGCAGCATTATCATAGGCTACATCTTCTAGCATAATGCTATTTTTTGTGAGATGTTCTTGCTTATAGGCTTCTTTTTTTTTCGCATTATGTTTGTTTTTTTTATGCACTTTTTTCATATATAACCCCTTGTTTTAAGACTATTCAAGTGGCACTCTAAATTGAAATCCTTGCCTATCAACAAGGAAATTCATCTGCCCACCATACTCCACAAGGGCTTCATACTCTTTTATTCTCTCTTTTTTAGGCTTATTTGTGCTTTTACCACCAGAGTTATACATATCATATATTGTTCTCATGCTTTGCGTGTCAGAATCTCGCAAGATTCCATCGCCACTGAATGAATGCAAATCGCCCTTTTTACTTGTTCTCTCCCCTGTGATATTTGTGCCTATGGCTATATCACTACTTGCAAAGTTACGCATATTATCTGCCATTTTGTAGTAAAAGTCGTTATGTCGCTCTTTTTTTACTTCTTTACTTTGGAATTGCTCTAGTATATCTGCATTTCTTCTTTTTGTGGCTTCTTTCTCTGCATCATAGGCGATTTTTTGCTCTAAGAAATCCACTTGATTATCCTGTATCCTTGTGAAAAGCTCTCGCAATAAATGATTTCTCTCTGTTGTATTACGCGGTTTAAAATGTCGCATATCAATATCGTTTATAAAAAGGATTCTATCGCCTTTTTTTAGCTTTGAAAAAGGACCTTTACTTGGGACTTTCTGCACGACTAAATCATTTGAGATAACAAGATTAAATCTCTCTAAAAAGCTATCTGCAAGTAGCATTCCCCCATATCTCTTCTTTGCTTTTACCTTTATATTCTTTACATTTTCGCCGCGTTTAATCTTTATTTGTGCGACTTCATCGGGCATAAGATTTGAAATGATTAGCTCTAATTCAGCCCAATCTTTTGGTGCGATATCATTAATTGAGATTAAAATATCACCTCTTTTAAAAGGATTTGATGGAAAGAATGGATCTGAAAACTGCACTACAAAAGTTGCATTCTCCGCACTTGCTACATCAAAACGCACACCAATATCGCCATGATAGGGCTGCTGTTGATTAAGGAATCTATCAATATAAGACTTTTCAATAAAGCCATTGCCACCTACGCTTAATCCATAGATTTTATAGCATATATTGCTTATAACGCCATTTTTCTGTGTTGGAGCAGAAAACTCGGCATATTTCAAAAATCCTGCTTGGTGCGTCTGGAATCTGCCCGTCTTTGCTCCATTAATACCTGTGCTTACTAACTCTCTACTTAAAGCATAATCATCAATGGCAGATAACTCATAAGCATATTTAGAATCTACTCTGCCACTTACTTGAAATAAGCCTGTGAAAGGGTCATATTTTACAAGGTTTTTTAACTGCGGACGAGTTGGATTATAGCCGATAATCTCGCCACTTTTAAGCTTTATGGCATATAAGCCTTTGCCTAGATTAAGACTTGCTTGTTTATAGTAAGTGGCACAATGGGCGTAATCTATCTTTTCTTCAGTTTTACTTTTGCCATACAAATCGATTACTTCTAGCTCATTGCTTTCTAAGATTCCATTCTTTTCTCGCACCTGCACTTCTTTAGTATTTACGATACTTTCATCTGGTGTGCTAACTTGTGATGGGGTTTTGGGCTTACTTAGGCTATTAAACTCGCTTTCAAGCACATTTGCATAAAGACTTGTGCTAACACAAAGGCTAAAAACGCTTGAAACAAAAAGTGATTTTATCAAAAAGCCCTGCTTTGTTTTTGGTACAGAATCTCGCTGAAGACTATTTGCATTGGGTAAAAATCTAAAAGATTGCATAAGCACTCCTTTAAAATTTAAAAGGATTCATATTTTTTATTTGCTCAAATACATCATCTTGTCTAGACTCTTGCATTTGCTTATAACCTTCATTAATAGCACTAATAAGTAGAATCTGCAATGACTGCTTATCTTGCAGTAATTCATCATCAATCTCAATGTCAATGAGTTCTCCAGCCCCATTAAACTGCACATTAATAAGCCCACCACCGCTTTTTGATTCTATAATCTTTTCTTTTGCTTTCGCATCCATTTCTTTTAACTGCTCTTGCACACTGCCAAGCATATTTTGCAAATCTTTAGGGTCAAACATTAACGCTCCTCTACAATACGATTTTTAGAATCTACTAGCACAACTTGTGGTTTAAAATCTTTTGCATGCTTCATTTTCATACTAGCATACGCGATAATTATCACAATATCACCTTTTTGCACCTTGCGTGCCGCTGCACCATTAAGGCATATAGTGCCACTTTTTGCCTTTGCTTTTATCGCATAAGTGCTAAATCTCTCTCCATTATTGACATTTACAATATCAACTTTCATGCCTTCAATTATACCGCTAGATTCCATAATGCTTTCATCTATGCTAATAGAACCTACATAATTAAGATTTGCATCAGTAACGACTGCTCGATGAATCTTTGCATACATCATTTCGACATAGCAGCCTTTTTTAATTTTATCTGGTTTGATCTTATCTTGTAATAGATTCTTATCTTCTCTTTTCTCTTTTGCCATCTCTATCCCTAAGTTTATGCTTATAATATGGAATCTTTTGTGTAAATAATCTTGCTATTGTAACACATTTTATTTTAAGTTACCACATTTTTACATTCAACACATACTTTTGTATTCTCTTTTGTCTTATGCCAGCATAGCATACCGCCGCATTTATCGCATTTCTCATTTGTTGGTTCTGCATTTGTGATAAATTTACATTTTGGATAGTTCCCACAGCCATAAAAGATTCCGCGTTTAGACTTTCTCTCTAGTAGCTTTCCGCCACATTTAGGACAGGCTACACTTAATTCTTTTGGCTTTTCAAGCGGTTGTGCGTTTTTACACTCTGGATAGCCACTGCATACTAGAAATTTACCCCTTTTACTCATCTTTACTACCATAGGGCGACCGCATTTTTCACATATCTCATCGCTTGTTTCTACTTCTTGCTTTTCTTTTTTTATGAATTTACATTGCGGATAGTTAGAGCATGATACAAACTCGCCATATCGTCCATTGCGTATAACAAGCTCGTTGCCACACTCTGGGCATAACTCACCTGTTGGCTTCATAACCTTTTGAGATTCTATGCTTGTTTTACCTTTTGTGATTTTCTCAATAAAAGGTTCATAAAATTCCCATAAAACCTCTTCCCATTCTAGTTTATTTTCCGCAATATCATCAAGCTTAGATTCTAAAGCTGCACTAAAACCGCTATCAACGATTTCTTCAAAATTTGCTTCAAGCATAGCAATTACATTAAATGCAATATCTTGGACTATAAGCTGCTTTTTCTCTAACTCTACATATTTTCTATCTATTAAGATTCTAATCGTTGGAGCATAAGTGCTTGGACGACCTATACCTAAACTCTCAAGCGTTTTAATAAGTCCTGCTTCTGAATAATGCGGTGGTGGCTCTGTTGTCTTTTGTATGCTTTGAATGTCTTTAAAATCTATTGCTTGACCCTCTTTAAATTGTGGTAATAATTTATCTTTATCCGCATTGCCTAAGATTTTATAGAATCCATCAAAGACTAACCTTCTGCCTGTAATCTTAAACTCGCTCAATTCTCCCATAACACTCACACTAAGGCTTTCAAAAATGGCATCTTTCATTTGTGAGGCTATAAAGCGATTAAAAATGAGTGTGTAAAGCTTTAACTCATCATTGCTAAGATAGCTTGCTGCAATCTGTGGTGTGAAAGAGAGATTTGTAGGGCGTATCGCTTCATGTGCTTCTTGTGCGCCTTTTTGTGTCGCGGTATAGATTTTTGCCTTACTTGGTAGATAGTCTTTTCCCATATTTGTGTTAATAAACTCTCTAGCGTTATCTAGGGCTTCTTTTGCGATATTTAAGCTATCTGTTCGCATATAGGTTATAACCCCGGCTAGTCCATCTTTTGTCTTTACACCCTCATATAACTTCTGTGCGATACTCATCGTTTTTGTAGGGGAGAATCCAAGTAGATTTGAGCTTGTTTGCTGCAGGGTTGAAGTCATAAAAGGTGGTGGAGACTTTGTAACTCTTTCTTTTTGCTGGATAGATTCTACGCGAAATTTTTCTTTTTGCAATATCGCTAATATCTCTTCTACTTCTTTTTTATCTTGCAATACTAGCTTTTCAATCTTTTTATCTTTAAAGCGGGCTAAATCAAAGACTAGCCTTTCTTCTTCTTTTGCTTTAGAATCTGCTACAAAGTAGGCTTCAATAAGAAAATAATCCTGTGGATTAAAAGCCCTTATCTCTTTTTCTCTATCTACTAGAATCTTTAATGCACTAGATTGAACTCTCCCTGCACTCAAACCCCTGCCAATCTTTTGTGATAATAAGCCACTAAGCTTAAAACCTACAATCCTATCTAAAAGTCTTCTTGCCTGTTGCGCATTCACTCTATCCATATCGATTAGTCTAGGATTATCTAAAGAATGTGTAATAGCTGATTTTGTAATCTCATGGAATACAATGCGTGGAAATTGTGATATATCCCCATTTAATGCTTCCACAATGTGATAACCAATAGCCTCACCCTCTCTATCCTCATCGGTTGCGATATAGGTAACTTCTGCACTCTTGTGTAAATCCTGCATTTCTTTTACTAATAACGCATGATCCTTTGAAATATCATAGGTTGGTATGAAATGCTTGTCTTTAATCGTTATTCCAAAGCGGTGTTGCGGTAAATCTCTAATATGCCCTTTTGAAGCAATCACTTCATAATCTTTACCTAAGAAAGTCTTAATTGTTCTTGCTTTTGCGGGAGATTCTACTATGATTAGATTTTTAGTACCACTTGATTTTTTACTAGTTGCTGTTTTGCTAGTTGCTTTTTTATTGCTTGTTTTTGTATTTTCTTTTGTAGTCGTTTTCTTTGCTTTAGCGGTAGCCATAAATACACTTGCCTTTATCTTGGTTGTGAAAATAACTTGCAATTCTAGCATATATTTCAAATATTTTTTATTATAATACGAAAAAGATTCTGTTCAAGGAAAAAACTTGCTATTTGGCTCACGCATTACAACTCATTTTGATTATGTCTTAATTCTTTTAATTTTGCCACTTGTTTTTACAAGTTTGTATCTCTTAAGTGAGACTTCACAAACACTTCTCATACGACAATCAAGCTATGCGTTTTTGGGAATCTTTATATTTTTATTTATCTTTTTTATCCCTTTTCGCTATCTATATAAAGGTGTCGTGGTATTTTATATCATTTGTATCTTGCTTTTACTTGCTGTGGAAGTCATAGGGACTACAAAGCTTGGGGCGCAAAGATGGATAAATATCGGTGGATTCTCACTGCAACCAAGTGAGCCTGTAAAGATTGCTGTTGTGCTATTTTTAGCACATTATGTGCAGAAAAACCCACCACCACAAGATGGATATGGCTGGATTGAGTTTTTTAAAATTAGCGTATTTATCCTTATCCCTTTTTTTCTTATCTTAATTGAGCCAGATTTAGGGAGTGCTATCATTGTGCTTGTTATGGGCTATGGTATGCTTTTTATTATTGGAGTGCATAAGAAAGTATGGCTTACTTGCATTATTGCTGGTTTGCTTTTCTCGCCTATTGCGTTTAAGTTTGTATTAAAGCCCTATCAAGTAGATAGAATCATGAAACTTGTAAGCGGTAATACAAGCTCTCAAGTGCAGCAAAGCCTTATTGCCGTAGGTAGCGGTGGTTTAACTGGAAGAAATTATGAAGATGCAACACAGGCAAATTTGAAATTTTTACCCGTTGCTACAAGTGATTTTATATTCGCACATTTTGCGGAGCGTTTTGGCTTTCTTGGATCATGTGCTTTGATTGCTTTGTATTTATTTATTGTGCTGCATTTGCTTTCTTTTTGCTTTTTAGATTCACAAGATTATTTTTTAAAGGTTATTGCAAGCTGTCTTGCTATGCTATTTTTTGTCTATACTTCTGTAAATATTGCTATGACTATTGAGTTAGCCCCAGTCGTTGGGATACCACTGCCTTTATTTAGCTATGGTGGAAGCAGTTTTATTACTTTTGTAATACTCATTGCTATGTTTGAAAATGCTACAACTTTTCGCTTTAGCTTCAGCAACTTTAAAGAGACTACACCATTTGGTAACTTCATGCGTATTCCTAAGAGACGAGCAAGGCGTAATATATAACAAATCCTATGGAATTCTGCAGAGATAAGTTCCATGCAAATAAGCAACCATTTATCTATTATGATAATATGTTCAAAAACTCCAAAAAGCAGATTCAAAATAGGTGTAGAGGTGTAGAAAAATTTTGGTTGGTATTTTGATTCAATAATAGCCATTAACTTGCATTTTACCAAACAACCATCTAGAAAAATAACAGCTAGTTTCCAAAAACCTCAAGGCTTCATTAGTAGAAAGTCAAAAAGATTATCAGAATCTCCAAAAATTAAAACATAACATAATGTGCCACCACACTTTTGCTAGATTTGTCAAAACGCAGATATTACTTCCTGCTACGAATAGTATCATCAATCGTTGGCGCGATTTTTTCCAGTGGTAGTCTGTATTGTTGATATTGTTTGCTTTGCTCTGTGCTTAATTTTTGCCATTCAAATGCTTTACTTAATACATAATAGGAATCTAGAGCGCCTACAAAATCGATTTTATCATTTCCTTTTGGCACGATTTTGCCATGATATGTTTTACAATTATAAAAATTATAAATTGCCCCATCTACAAATTGCCCTTTCTTATTTTCTGTGTAGCCATATCCAAATACAACGCCCACACTCTTTCTTTCGCGTAGCTCGACATTTTTATTGCATGAATCACTTACTGGTTCTGCCTCAAGATTCTTTAGTCCATAGACATAATATTTACCATTATGCTTAAAAATCTCAACGATAGCCTGACCCCCTTCAGTGCCTTTATGCGTTAAATAGATACCAGAAATATCCCCTGCATACACAGCACCAAAAAGTCCCCATAATACGCACACTCCATAGCGTAATAGACGCATATTTCCTCCTAATTACAAGATTTTACAATATAAGATTCTAATAATGTTTTTGGGACTTTTGCTACTATTTTATAAACTTTATTATCCGTAATGTTCTTGTGTTTTAGCCCACCAGCATGCACATCATTTGGGAAAAATACGCAAAGACACGCATTGCTTGAAATGATTCTATGAGTAGATTTTTTTGATTTATATACAATCAAGTCCTTTTCTGCATTATATGATTCTATAATCTTAAAATCTTTAGAATCACCTATCATAAAGCATTCACTACCATGGATTGTAAGCTGAAAATCAACATATTCTTTATGTGTCTCAAAAAATGCGCGTTTATATGGTTTTAGCTTGTAGGTTTGCAACATAGCAAAAATGCCAGAATCCAAATCAATGCGAATCCCATTTTCATAGTCTCTTTTTTTATACTTGCCCTGCAAACAAGTCTCAAAAAACCTATAAAGCTGCTTTAGTGCTTCATGCTGACAAAAAAGCCACCCACAATTATCAAGTTTTGAAATAATAGCCATTCAATCACTCTCCCATTCCCATTAAAACCGAAACTCTATAATAAACTCTCTTAAAAATCGCTTTAAAATAAAAACTAATAAGAAAATATCACCACGCATTTCTATTTTTACACATTGGATATAAATGTATTGTCATTTTATGATTATAAAACTCATCGTGCCTTTAAATGTATCCAAGGGCAAGTAACAAGCTTTATATTTTTAAGTTATAATCCTTACAGAATATGTTTCTTGCTTCACAAAAAAGTTAGTGTTATTTACTCTACCATATCATTACAAAATGTCAAGTTGTTTTATTGTAGTGTAGTTTAGACTAATAGCAACCAAGCAAAGAATATGTTTTCATTTTATTCAAGGAGCAATTATGGCTTGTGTTTTACAAATCGGGGCTGGTGGAGTTGGCGGCGTAGTAGCGCATAAAATGGCGATGAATAGGGAGAGTTTTACTCGCATTATCTTAGCTTCTCGCACCCTTAGCAAATGCCAAGCGATAGCAGATTCTATCCGCCAAAAAGGCTTAGGTGAGATTGAGATAGATTCTGTCGATGCCGATAGCGTAGAATCTGTGGTGGCTTTGATTGAAAAATACCGCCCAAAACTCGTGGTAAATGTCGCATTGCCTTACCAAGACTTGAGCATTATGGAAGCCTGTCTTTGCACAAAAACGCATTATTTAGATACGGCAAATTACGAGCATCCAGACTCCGCACATTTTGAGTATAAAGAGCAGTGGGCGTATGATACACGCTATAAACAAGCAGGGATTTTTGCTTTGCTTGGCAGTGGGTTTGATCCGGGTGTTACTAATGTATTTTGTGCTTACGCGCAGAAGCATTATTTTGATGAGATTCATAGCATTGATATTTTGGACTGCAATGCGGGGGACCACGGCTATGCGTTTGCTACAAACTTTAACCCTGAAATTAACTTAAGGGAAGTGAGTTCAAAGGCGCGTTATTGGGTTAAAGAGGGGCATTCAGCTTGCACTGCTATTTCGGCGGAGTCTGCGAAAATCGCTCAATCACTTGCCCCTAGTAAGCTCAATCGCGATTTTCTTGACAACCCCCAAACTAGCAGCACAATCTTAGAATGCCAAGATTCTAGCAATATGGAATCTCAAAAAGTGGGTTCTAATACAGAATCTAACAGCCTTGTTTCACAAGCTGACTTAGCCTTAAACCCTGATTTAAAGCAAGACACCATTTATCGCAAGTTTGAGCGAGAAGAAAAGCATTTTACGCTAGATTCTAATACGCAGGGTTTGAAAGTAGAATCTTACTTTAACGGACAATGGCGAGATATTGCACCCCTAGCTTTGATGAAAGAGTGGGATTACCCAGAAGTTGGCGTGAAAAATAGCTATTTACTCTACCACGAAGAGCTAGAATCGCTTATCCGCAATATCAAAGGTTTGCGAAAAATCCGCTTTTTTATGACTTTTGGCGAGAGCTATCTCACACATATGAAATGCCTAGAAAACATCGGCTTTTTACGCATTGATGAAGTAGCACATAAGGGCGGCAAAATCGTGCCTATTGAAGTGCTAAAGACGCTTCTGCCAGATCCTGCAAGTCTAGCTTCTCGCACAAAGGGGCAAACGCACATTGGCTGCTATATGAAGGGCGTGAAAGACGGCAAAGAACGCACAATTTATATCTATAATATTTGCAATCACGAGACTTGTTATAAAGAAGTCAATGCGCAAGGCGTGAGCTATACGACAGGTGTGCCAGCGATGATTGGAGCGAAGCTGATATGTGAAGATAAATGGGGGCTAAATGCGCCTAAGGAGCATTCAGCTTGCACTGCTATTTTGGCGGAGTCTGCGAAAATCGCTCAATCACTTGCCCCTAGTAAGCTCAATCGCGATTTTCTTGACAACCCCCAAACTAGCAGCACAATCTTAGAATGCCAAGATTCTAGCAATATGGAATCTCAAAAAGTGGATTCTATCTCTTGCCATAGCAGTGAAGCTTCTAGCATAGAATCCTACAACGCAGAGCGACTAAAACTCAACGCCGATATGCCAAAGGGTGGAGAGCATCAGGGGATAGATTCTAGTAGTGGTAGTGGTGTGTGGAATATGGAGCAAAACGACCCCGACCCCTTTATGTGCGAACTCAACAAACAAGGACTCCCATACATCGTCTGCGAGATAGAATCTAATGGCAGTCTAAAAGTGCTAGAAGATGGGAGAGGGTAGAATCCCAAAAATACAAATAAAAACATTGTGAAAAGCAACAAGCCACGATAAAAAGGAGTGGAAATGGCAGAAATGAGAGCAGAGCGCAAAACAATATTTGATTATCTTTCAAAAAATAAATTTTTGATTCCAATGTATCAAAGAAATTATGTCTGGAGTGAAGATGAATGTTTGCAGCTTTGGGAAGATGTATGTAACTTTTTTGAAAATAAAAAAGAGGACGAGGAGTATTTCTTAGGTTGTGTAGTGGTATATAAGGAAAATTATAGACAAAACATCATCGATGGACAGCAAAGAACCACAACGCTCAATCTCTTAATCCGCGCATTGTATGAGAAAGCAAGGGGGCAAAATGGTATAGATAAGCTTAAAAGTGATTTAGCGGCGTGCTTATGGGATAGCAATGCACTTACAGGACAGATTGATTTTGATAAAGTGCATTTAAAAAGTGAGGTGGCAACAGATTTTGATAACCAATCTTTAGAAAATCTTTTTAAAGATACTTTAGATATTAAGAGCAACATAAAGCTTTCTTTATATGAGAAAAACTTTTTGTTTTTTCAAGGAAAAATTGACGAATTAGCAAGAGAAAAGCCTGTAGAGTGGTTTGATTTTTGCTTATGCCTTTTACGCTCTTGCGTGCTTTTACCCATTGAATGTGATAACAGAGATAAAGCCTTGCGCATTTTCAATACACTCAATAATCGCGGTGTAACTTTAAGCCCTGCGGATATTTTTAAGGGTCTTATTTTTGAGAAAAAGAATGAAGAAGAGAAAAAGATTTTTGCTAGAGAGTGGAAAGAACTAGAGAGCAAGATACAAAGCTCTTCCCATCTAAAAAAGGAGGATATTAGCTTTCTTTTCACGCAGTATGAGCATATTATCCGTGCGGAATATAATGATGTAGATACCGCGATACCAAGCACGCTAGATTTTTGGACACAAAAGCATAAGAAAAACACAAAAGGTCGTGATGTCAATTACGCGGCAAATGATGATATGTTGAGCAAGGAATCTACTTTTATTTTTATCCAAAAATTAGGTGATTTTTGGTGTAACCCTTATGAATATTTAAGCCAAGATTCTAAAAAATATTTTGCACTTTTAGGCATATATCAAAATAAATTGTGGCAAATGGTTGTAAGCGTGTGCTTTTATAAACACCATCAAAACAAAGAAGCATTACAAGAAGTGCTAGACATTATCTTGCCACAGGTTGCAGCGTATTGTGCGATTGGATTATTGTATGGTAAAGGTGGAGCTTCAGGCTTGCTTTGGGGCTTTATGAAGGCAAATATCCATATCCACAATAACAATATACAAAAGATTTTTGAAACATCTACAAATATTCCCAATTTAGTTATGCCAAGTTTGGAGAGTTTTATCCATTTTTCCAAAAAGGCTTTACCTAGACATATACGCTACATCTTAGCTCTCTACGCACTTATGCTAGATTCCAAACAAGAGCTAGAATGGAATCTAAATGGCAAAAACTACACGCTAATGAGTGCAGAGATTGAGCATATTTTGCCTAGAAAATGGCTGGAAGCTAACTATAACGGCTGGGACAAAAAGGATGCACAAGAATTTTTAGAACATATTGGCAATAAAATGTTGCTAGAAAAGAAAGTCAATATAGAAGCAGGAAATGGTTATTTCCACCGCAAAAAAGAGAGCTACAAAAACTCTCACTTCAAAGAAGCACAGCTCCTAGCACAAAATGAGCAAAAAGATTGGGCTAAGACTGATATTGAAAAAAGAAATAGGCACATATATGAGAAATTTAGAGATCTTTTTACAAGAGTGTTTTAGACTTGATGTGTGAAAAATTCAGTAAACAAGGATAAACAATGGAATTTTTATTTATCATTTTTGTTGTTAGTATTGCTTTTTTGTTACTATATAAACCAAAGCGAAAAAAGCTTGCAAAATCTAGAAGTTATGTTGTAGATTATGCTGCTATAAATAAACAAAAAGGCGATGATTATGAACGACAGATTGGCAGATTCTACCAACAGCAAGGCTATAAGGTGTATTTTAAGGGAATCAAAGAAGGGCGGAGAGATCAGGGAATTGATCTAATAGCATATAAAGGCAGGGAAGCGATTTTGATTCAATGTAAAAATTGGGAAAACACACAGGTAAAACAGGAGCATTTAAGAATCTTTTTAGGGGATTGCACTGCATATTTGGAGCAGAATCAAAAGATTTTTGCAAAAAAGAATGTTAGCCGCGTATTTGTAACAAGCTGTGAAAACCTAGATTATGGCGTGAAAAAATTTTTAGAAGAAAATAGTATGGAGTATAGGATTATCCCCTACGAAAGAGTGTAAAAGCACAACACAAAATATAACTCCAAAAAATAATACAATAGCATAAGGGCAACAAATACAATGTATTTTTTTACACAACAATCTCGTTGTCAGCCATACCTTAATGGTAGATTTTCCACAAACTTATGAATTTGACGATTTTAAAAATACGCTAAAATTACCCTGTCGAAAAAATATGGAAAGAAAATAAATTTTGATAAACAATACAAAGATTAGAAGTTAAAATACAATAAAGCGAGGTGAAAACATTGCATAGCGACATCATTGAAAAAGCACTAAAGCAAGGCTATCTTAGTTTTGAAAGGGATAGTATCATCTATCACACTAAGAATCCAAGTAAGCAAAACTACACAAATCCAGAGGAAAAAGTGTGCGCAGAAGTATTTGCAAGGCTTATTATTGAAAAAGAGTTCCACTCTCTCACATTGTCATAGAAGTGCGTGTTACACGAGGTAGCAATAAAAGTAACACAAGAGCGGATATTGTTGTTTATAAGAATGCCAAACATCAAAAAGCCTTCATTGCCATAGAACTTAAAAAGTCAAGTCAAAAAGATTTGCGAGAGGCAAAAGAGCAGGTTTTAAGCTATGCAAATTTTTTGGGAGTAGATTACGCGCAAGTAACTAATGGCAGAGAAAAAATCACGCTCTACATTAAAGAGAATGGTAACGATTTAATTGATGATATTCCGTCCTATGGTGGTAATGCACCCTTATGGAAATACTTGCGAGATTCTAAGAATAACAACATTTCAAAAATAACAACCGATGAGCTAAAGCCCTTTTGCAAAAAATCCATAATTATCTTTGGAATGGTGGCAAAAGAAATCCAGCCGAAGCTTTTAGCGAATTTAGCAAAATCATCTTTACAAAGATAATGGACGAAAAAATCGCCGAATACGACGCAGATTATAAACTTAAACATTACGAATTTCAAAAAAATCGCGATGAAGATAAATTTGCCCTAGAAAAGCGTATTAAAGGGCTATATCAAAAATACAAGGAAAAAGATAGCAATGTTTTTGATAATGCTCTGATTTTAGATGCAGATGAGATTAAATTTTTAGTAAAGAATCTCGAGAGCATTAGCCTAAGTGAAACAGACTTGGATATTAAAGGAAAGGTATTTCAAAAGTTTTTTGCAGATTTTTTTTAAAGGCACAGCTGGGCAGTATTTTACACCACTTAATATTGTGCGTTTTATGGTTGAGTGCTTTGACATTACGCAAGATGATTTAGTGCTAGACCCAAGTTGCGGAAGTGGTGGATTTTTACTCCAAACCTTGCAATATATGCAAGAAAAAAAGAAAATAAAGCCAAAGAACTTTTAGATTTTATTGACAGCTATCTTTTAGAAGTATCCTACCAACAAAGGCGAATACACTTTAATAAGTCTTTTTGGTGGTGATTGTATTTGAGTATTGGTTAGAGTTTTAGCTTGTAGCAAAATTCTTATTCAAGCTATATAGTTTGTTCTATATAGCCTTTAAATAAAGAGTATTTGAGTAAATAGGGCTTTATTACATCATGCCGCCCATACCACCCATTCCGCCCATATCAGGCATAGCTGGGGCTGGTTTGTCTTCTTTAATATCAGTGATAGCTGCTTCTGTTGTTAAAAGTAGGCTAGAGATAGAAACCGCATTTTGAAGTGCCACACGAGTAACTTTCAATGGATCAATAATACCTTCTTTAAACATATCTACATATTCGCCATTACTTGCATTAAAGCCTGTTTTGCCATCTTTTGCTTTGCTTACTTCATTGATAACAACACCAGAATCATAACCCGCATTTGTAGCGATTTGTGCTAAAGGTGCTTTTACTGCTCTATGGATAATGTCAAATCCTATATTTTCATCACCTTTTAGTGAAGCATTTTTCGCATTTATCTTACTTGCTGCATGAATAAGGGCTGCACCACCACCGATAACAATGCCTTCTTCAACCGCAGCTTTTGTCGCAGATAGTGCATCATCTACTCTGTCTTTTTTCTCTTTCATCTCTACTTCGCTTGGCGCACCAACTTTGATAACTGCTACACCGCCAGAGAGTTTTGCAAGTCTTTCTTGCAATTTCTCTTTGTCATAATCGCTTGTTGTAGATTCTATTTGAGTGCGGATTTGTGCTACTCTTTCTTCTACTGCTTTTTTCTTGCCTTTGCCATCAACGATTGTTGTATTGTCTTTGTCAAGCACGATTCTTGCTGCTTGTCCTAAATGACTCATATCAATGCTTTCAAGCATAAGTCCTACTTCCTCGCTAATCACATCGCCACCTGTAAGGATAGCAATATCTCTTAGCATTTCCTTTCTTCTATCACCAAAGCCCGGAGCTTTTACAGCAGCCACATTTAATACACCGCGAAGTTTATTGACTACAAGCGTCGTTAGGGCTTCACCCTCTAAATCTTCTGCGATGATGAGTAAAGGGCGACCACTTTTCATTGTAGCTTCTAAGATAGGCAGAATGTCTTTCATTGAAGTGATTTTTTTATCAGTGATTAGGATATATGGATTCTCAAGTTCTGCACTCATTTTATCCGCATTTGTAACAAAATAAGGACTTAGATATCCTCTATCAAACTGCATACCTTCAACTACGCTTAATTCATCATTGATACCTTTTGCCTCTTCAACGGTTATAACACCATCTTTGCCGACTTTCTCCATAGCATCAGCGATAAGCTTACCTATGTTTTCATCAGAGTTTGCAGAGATTGTTGCTACTTGCGTAATCTCTGCTTTTCCACCGACTTTTTTACTTCCTTTTTTAAGCTCTTCAATGATTAAAGCACTCGCTTTATCCATACCTCTTTTTACTTCGATAGGATTAGCCCCAGCTGTAATATTTCTTAAACCTTCTTTAAAAATGCTATGTGCTAAAACAGTCGCTGTTGTAGTGCCATCACCTGCTGCATCAGCAGTTTTACTTGCCACTTCTTTTACAAGCTGTGCTCCCATATTTGCAAGTGTGTCTTTAAGCTCAATTTCTTTTGCCACACTTACACCATCTTTTGTAATTGTAGGCGCACCATAGCTTTTTTGAATCAAAACATTACGCCCTTTTGGACCCATCGTAACTTTTACCGCGTTGCTTAACGCACTTACACCTTCATAGATTTTATTTCTTGCTTCATCGCTAAATTTAATATCTTTTGCCATAGTTGCTCCTTATTTCTATTATTTTAAAACGCCAAGAATGTCTTCAGATTCTAATACGATAAAATCTTTATTATCGATTTTAACCTCATTGCCCTTATACTTACCAAATAGGACTTTGTCACCCTTTTTGACTTCACCATCTTTCTCAACTTCTTTGCTTACTTCTTTGATAACACCAATACTTGGTTTTTCAGTCGCATTATCAGGAATTATAAGTCCAGAAGCTGTCTTTTTTTCCTCTTCAATTCTTTCAACCAATACTCTTTTTCCTAGTGGTTTAAAAGCCATTGTCATTCTCCTTATACAAAAAGTTCATAATTAGCACTTAAAAATTTTAAGTGATAGAATCATACTCATTTTTTGGTTAATAAGTCAAGATTTTATAGTGATATATTAAATAATATTTAGTGTATTAGACTAAATATTATTAAGCTTTATTGTATAAATTAGCCCTTTTTCTCCATAAAATAGCAAAGCAAAGCACATAAAATAGGCAAAAACAAGCACTAGCAAGTAAAATCATAGGAGTATCCATATAATAATATGTTACAACAATAACAAAACATGCAAAAAAAGTGTTAATGATAAGTGCCGCTGCATTTCCAACATATCTTTGTAATATATGGTGTAAATGCAAATCATGTCGTTGCCACACGATATCAACCAATATAGCTATATTTTGTTTTCTAGTAGAACACAACTGCATAATGAGACTTGCAAATACACTTGATAGTATAGAGCATATAGGATAAAGCATTAAAGCCATGCAATACCACATATTGATTCCATAATATAGCACACATAAAAGTAGTAACGCCCCAATGCAAAATCCAAGCAAAAATGCTCCACTATCACCTAAAAACATCTTGCCAAACGGATAGTTAAAAAGCAAAAAAACAAATAAGATTCCAAGCAATACGCTCGCAGCAAAACCAATAAAATTACTCTGTGTTTGATACGCAATATAACATAAAGCACACAATACGATCATACTATATAATGCCGCATTGCCATGTATGCCATCTATTGTATTCATGCCATTTGTAGTCAAAAAAAGTGCTATATAACATGGCAGCAATAGAAAAATTAAACTATAATCGCGATTCATATCTAGTGAATAAAAAAGTAAATGAAGCACACAGAATCCACATATTTGTATGCAAAACATGAGCCATAGAATCATTTTGCCATAAATGTCCTTTATAATGCCACTGCAAAGCACAATAGAGCATGCAATATAAAAATGAAGTCCAGCATATTCGTAAAAATCGCCAACATTTGTGCTTGATATATGATTGCCATGAGAATTAAAAGGTATTTCAATCCCACCCAAAACTACAACTACATAAGCAATAAAAATGCTAATGCCACCACAAAGCGGCGTAGTTTTTGTGTGAAGTTTAAAGCTTTTTATATCAGGTTTATCTTGCATAACATTCATGGTTTGTGCGAGAATGTATGAAATACCCATAGTGATACAACCGCAAAATATCCCAAGATTTGCAAAATATAAAAGCGTAGAAAACTCCATAAACTTACTCCAAATATGTCTTTATAGGGATAAATTATAGTAAATCTTATAAGTATATTAAAAGCTAGGCTAATTAAAGATTTATGCTAGCAAGAATTATAAAGAATAACTATAAATCTTTCAATCCCATTTAAACACATAGATATTCTAGGATTCTCATGTTGAAGTTGTAAAAATCTGATCTCATATGGATTTTAGTCTCTTCCAAGATATGATGATAAAATAGCATCTATAGACCATTAACCTATATCATTTTTTAAGTGAAAACGAAAGAATCACAAACATATTGCAATAATACCATTGCTTAATGATACTAAATCTTTAATATAGTTTTCTTGCAAAAACTACACACAACAAAACATTTTAAAAACTCTTTTTATTCACATCTTCTAGAATCTCTGTTGCAAGATTTGCGACATTGTGGCTAATCTCTTGTGCTTCATTGCTGACTTGAAGATTATCTTTTGTGAGAATCTCAAGTTGTGAAACTTGTTCGTTAATTTGATTCATACCGCAAGATTGCTCTTCAATAGAGTTTGTCATCTCATGTATTGATTGTGTGAGAACATTGGCATTAGATTCTATCTCACTGAGTGATTTTTGCGTTCTTTCCGCTAGCTTTCTCACCTCATCGGCTACGACTGCAAAGCCTCTGCCATGCTCTCCAGCCCTTGCTGCTTCAATCGCTGCATTTAATGCAAGTAAGTTTGTTTGCTCAGCAATTTCTTTAATCACAACAACGATATTTTTAATATCTTCACTTTGACTTATCACTTCATCACTACGCGCACTGACACTTGCCATAGAGCTTGTAATCTCTTCAATAGCACTTGCAATTTGATGCAATGCACTTGCTTGATTCTGTGTGCTTTCCTGCAATCGTATCACTGAAGTATTCAATAAATCGCTTTGCGTATTTAGCGTATTTGCTAATTTTTGAGAAGTTTGCAACATTTTTGAGATATTTAGAATAAGCATATTGACACTAACTTCCATGCCGATAGGATCTATGATTTGATTTTTGAAATTACCCTCATTTGCTTCCTTAAATACACCGAGAATGCGTGATAAATCCATAGTGATCGTCTCGCATAACGCCGCACTCATTTCATTTATAGAATTACGCAAGGAAATCATATTAGGATTTTTAGAATCTATTATAAGTTGTTTGCCAAACTTACCCTCTTTAACCTCCTGTATTACTTCATGAAAACCATCTTGCAATAATTTTTCTTGCTTATGTAGTTTTGTGATAAATTCCACATTTTCATTTATTTCGCTTGACATTTGACCAAACTCATCATTATTTTTTATATATGTTGGCGTATAAGTTGGAATCTTATATTGCAAATACTCAAAAAACTGCCTTAAATTCTTCCTTATAATATCCAAAGGACTTAATCTATAACGGATAATAAAAGTCATAATAGCTAATGCGATTATGATAAAGCCTAGCGACCACAATAATGTATCAATAGCTATGTTTTTCAGTGCTTCATCATAGTCTTTTGTCGAGTTGGTGATACAAGTATTCCAGCCTATTTGAGTTTTACCACATGCTGCTAATCTTTCTTCATTGTCTAAAAGAGAGATGTAGCGAAATGGGCTTATCCCATGCTTTGCAATCCCTTCTTTCAATGTCGCAACAAAAGGTTTCCCAGAATCATCCATAATATATTTTCCGGGTGTAACGTAAAATAGATCTTCAAATATCAATGTGCGTCCTGTCGGCGATGTCTTAAGAGACTGCACATCTTTAGAAAATTGGGACAGATATAAATCCCCTACAATCTCTGCTACAATCTTACCATTTACTCGTATAGGTGCAAAAAATGTAATAGCCAATTCCCCTGTTACAAAATCCACATACGGCGTAGAAACTCCAGCTTTTCCTAGAGATAGCGCATTTTTAAACCAATCTCTAGTATTTGCATCATATTTGCCACCATCACTCCCCATGAGAATCTTAGGAAAGCTATATTGCTCATCTTTTCTACTCATAATCGCTTCACCATCACTCACATAAGCGATATAAAATGCATCAAAGCCAGACATTCTCGTGGTTTTATTTAAAAAATCATAGATTTCATCGCGATTTAAAAACTTTGGATTCTGCTCTAGCGTTGTGGCAACACTCGCTAATTTATCGCTTTTTTCTTGTATATAGTCATCTATGTAGAGTAAAACTACTTTTAATAGAATTTCTTTTTGCGTATTGGAGGCTTTCATAAAATTCGCTTTTGAATCAAGCCATTTATACACCCCAAATATACCAAGTATAGCAATAAGCATAGCTATTGTTGATAATTGCAATTTTTGTGTAACGCTTAACTTCATATATAATCCTTTTCATTTGCAAATATCAAGCATTGTAATAAAAAATCAAAAACAAAGCAATATAAAATTAAATATAAATGTCGGCTTAAATCAATAAAAAGCAACCAAGTAGCTATCAAACAATATATTCTATTGTATTGGAATTATGGTGTGTAGCAGAAAATAATGTTAATCCCAATGTAATGTTGCGGTAATTTTAAAATTAATACGGCGGTGTATTTTATGCATTAAGATTCCCAACAGATATTTGAAAACATGCTTGTAATGTGGGAAATATGGAAGTTGTAGATGATTTATAAATCTACAAATATTGCATTACAAAACATGCATTTACTTGAAATAAAGTTTAAACAGGGCGTTCTGGTAGTGCGTTAAGAAAATTTACAATACAAGGTTTTCTCAATACTGCAAATCTTACTACTTGCATGACACACAAAAATGATACAAAATTGCCATAAGCAATACATCTCTACAATTACTATTTCTAATGCAAAAAATGTCTTTTGCCAGAAAAGTATAATGCGATATTATGTTTATCTGCTTCTTGTATCACCTCATCATCTCTTATGCTTCCACCCGGCTCAATAACTGCACTTACGCCCACACTTGCGGCGAGTTCTATGCTATCTTTAAAAGGGAAAAATGCTTCGCTTGCAAGCACACAGCCCTTTAAATCTAGCCCCATTTCCCCTGCTTTTTTGATAGCTGCATGACTTGCATCAACTCGGCTTGTCATACCCATGCCAATGGCGACAAGGCTGCCATCTTTTACATAAGTTACGCAGTTTGACTTTGTAAGACTTGCGATTTTATAGGCGATTTCTAAATCAAGCATTTGGGCTTGTGTAGCCTTAGTTTTACTCACGCATTTAGAATCTCTCACTTCATTTGCTGTGATAAAATCGCTATTTTGATACACAAAACCACCCTCAATATGTTTAAAATCCCATGTATCTCGCGGAAAATAAAGGCGATTACTCCCTTCACTACTACAAGTAAAGATTTTAATCCGCTTTTTATGACTAAAAGATTCTAAGGCTTCAGGGGTTACATGACTTGCTACAACAACTTCAATATAGCTTTTTAGAATCTCTTTAGAAAGATCTACATCTAGCACACCATTAATCGCTACAACACCACCATACGCACTCACACTATCACACTGCAGGGCATAGCGATAAGATTCTATAAGATTTTCTTTGAGACTAAAACCACAAGGATTCCCATGTTTTACAACACACACACAATCTTTATCTCCAAACGCACTAGCGATTTTTATAGCCGCATTCATATCGGTGAGATTATTAAAACTTGCTATACCTTTTAAGCTTTTAAAATGCTTTGAGTAAAACTCGTTGTATTCATAGAGACTGCCTTTTTGATGCGGATTCTCCCCGTAGTTTGTATCCATGACTTTTTTACCAGTGATAAATACAGAATCTCCAAAGCCATCACGAAAGCGACTAGACATATAGTTTGCTATCATGCAGTCATACTCGGCGGTATGGCTAAAGGCTTTCATCATTAAATTTCTGCGAAACTCTAGCGTATTATTATCCTTTAGATTCTCTAAAATATAGCTATAATCTTTAGAATCTACAACGACTACTACATGCTGAAAGTTCTTAGCTGCTGCGCGTATCATGCTAGGACCGCCAATGTCTATATTCTCAATGATTGTATCAAAGCAATCTGTCTTTTCTATCGTCGCCTTAAATGGATAGAGATTCACACATACAAGGGATATATTAAAGATTCCATGTTTTTCTGCGGTTAGTTTGTCTTCTTTATTATCTCGTCTATGCAGTATTCCGCCATGAATCTTTGGGTGCAGTGTCTTTACTCTGCCATCAAACATTTCCTCACTCTGTGTATAGCTACTCACCTCGATAGATTCAATACTATTTTCTTGTAAGACTTTTAGAGTCCCACCTGTGCTTAGAATCTTATAATCTAGCTCTACTAGCCCCTTAGCAAAAGAGATAATATCAGTCTTATCACTCACACTCAAAAGTGCGTATTTTTGTGTCATTGCTTTTCCTTACATAAAATAATGAAAGCGTATTGTAGCCAAGTAACAATAAGGTTTAAATAATAGCCCATAAATTACTCCCAAATATCAAGGCTGTTTATATAAAGCAATGGGCGTATTTTAGGAGGGATATTTTGGATTCTATATTTCTCTCTCACTTCTTTTGGAATCTTTATAGAATCTTTTTGTATTAAATTATATAAATGCTTTATATCGCAAGGTAGTTGTATATATTTTTCTCTTCTTTTCTCTAAAAATGCCTTTATAAGCCATCTCATCTCAATGCCTACAAATATAAAAGATTCATTCTTTGCGATTACAATTTTGCCACCCATGACACACGCCCCATTTTTTAAAAGTGTGTGTTGCAATTCATCTTTTTGTTTGCTACTCATAATGTAGCCAAGTCGCTTTGTAAGCATATCTATCGTGTGAATCTCGTGTATATGACTTTTACATATAAAAAGATTATAATCTACACATACCATCACATGCGGATAAAGCCTAGCCCTCTCTTTCTCTAAATACACAAAGCTTTTTTTGATACCATTTACAAAATCCCTATTCATTAGCCCAGAAAGCTGCTGTCTAAACAGATTGCGTTTATAGCTTGTATCACTATTACTTGTATCGATGAAGTATTTGATATTATTTGTGTGATTGTAGTTTAGAATCTCTTGCTTTGTGTAAGTGATAAATGGTCGCACAAGATAATATGTCTTGTTTTTTATCATGCGTTCTGTTATATCATTGAAACCTAGCAAGGTATTTAGCCCAGCACCACATGAAAGCTGCATGAAAAACCACTCAAGTCTATCATCAAAATGGTGTGCTGTAATGAGATTGTGATAATTATGTGTGATTATAAGCTTATGAAAAAAGTCATAGCGAATGTTTCTTGCATTATGTTCAAAATCTTTTGTAATAGATTCTGAAATGAGTGTGTAGCATTGCTTTTTATACTGCTTTGCAAGGCTTTTAGCATATAGCACTTCATCTTTACTTTGAGATCTTTTGCCATAATCAATGATTGCGATATCAAACTCTATTTTATACTCCATTAACACAAAAAAAAGTGCAGTGGAATCTACTCCACCAGAAAAAGCAAGTAAGTTTTTATTTTTACTTAAAATGGCATATATATGCGGCGAAATTGTAAGTGTGTGTGTATTTTTGTGTTTCATTGGTGTTCTTTGTAATATATTTGATATTAAATGATTTTTTAGGCTTTAATTTGTTTTTAGAATCTCTGCATACTTATCAAGGAATATCCCCTTAAGTCTTTTCAGATTATAAAAATTCCATTTATGATTTCTATGGTATAGAAATTCTCAAACAATTTAAAATAAATTTGAAACAATAAACATAAAAACTTAAGAACCATATACAAAAAATTATAACACAAGTTTGCTTGTAATATGTTTTTGTTTGCATGGCATGAACGGGTTGCTTTCAAATTTTCTAAACTTACCTTTATATTCTCTTTTACATTTTAAAAGAAAACTTAAACTTATCGTAATAATCCAAATCTAACCTAAACAAAACTCCCATCATTAAGAAAACTATTTTATGAAAGTTTCCACAAATCCCCGAGTTTTCTATCCCATTCGTTCGGGGTGAATCTCTCTGTTCCCCCGCCGTGTGTAAAGGTAAGCTCCCCAACTATGATTTTGCCTTGAATATTATACAAATCAACTCTTAGCATCGCAAATGGCATAGAAAGTCTTGTAGCTATCATAAGCATTGTCATCAAATTGAGTGGCTTACTAGGTGGCATTGTTGATTGTGGATAGCAAAGAGAGAAAGGCATAACATTCCAATTCTCATCAAAAACACTTCTTGTATGCTCCACAAATCTATCGGTATCCACTTGTATGTATTGTGTTTTACCAAAGCAGTGGATTTTATAATCACTTGGCACTTTAGCTTCCCCATTTGCGTTAGTCTCAAGCAACATCTCCTCCACAAAGATTCTAGGCTCTATATCTTTGTAATGCCATTCTCTATAAAGTGTGTAAAAGTTTGTGTTTAAATGTTGCGTGAGTTTAGTCATAGCTTCATTAAAAGTTTTAGAATCTTTTAGAAAAGATTCTTTGTCTTTCACTAAGACTACACCACCACAATCGTGATTTGTCTTTAACACAAAGCTTTGTGGAAGTTTAGAGAAATCAATCTCATCTACACTTTTATAGATTCCATAGAGTTTTGGTAAGTATTGACATTCATTTGTATTAAAGAGTTCTTGTGTGAGTGTGTCTATGGGTTGGAAAAGTAGGGAATCTTTAGTAAGAAGTGAGTTTAGATTCTTGTCATTTTGAGCCTTTGAAAAAGGCGAAAAATCTTTATTTAAATCTTGTTTGGATTCTAAAGTTTTAGATACTTCACCTAAAGGTTCGGTATGACAAATGGAAGTAGAGT